>JAHZHV010000099.1 GCA_019420085.1 Christensenella sp. | reverse complement strand
AAGGGTTGTACGGTGTATCTGCCGGTAAATGTACCGGGCGCGCTGCTTTACATCGGTGACTTGCATGCGCGCATGGCAGATGGAGAAGTTGTTTCCTGCGGTATGGAGTGCCGCGGTGCGGTACAGGTACGCGTGCGCGTATGTACAGACCTGCGCATGCCTACGCCTGCCGTACGGACAGACGCGCATTTTATGACGGTGCAGTCGGCACAAACGCTGGAAGATGCGAGCGTGCAGGCTTCACGGATGATGCGTGACTTTCTTGTGCAGAACTGTGGGTTGGATGTCATTGATGCCTGTATGCTGTTATCGCTGACGGGGGATCTTTGCATCTGTCAGATTGTGGACCCGCTGATGACGGTGCGTATGCAGCTTCCGCTGGATGTTTTGAAATCCTACGGCGTTTGTATGCCGTGATGACGCTTTTGGGCCTTCGCTGTTTTGGCGGAGGCCTTTTTATTGTGAAAAAGGATGACGTATGATGATATTTTGCTTGCCAGTGTGCGCATGCGCGCGTATAATGCTGTTGTTTGATGAATAAAGTCAAATGGAATTATGAATTTTTTTCATGTAAGGAACGTGCACATGAACTACGCGGAACTGGTTGTCTTTTGTCTGTATTTCCTGTTTATGCTGGGAATCGGACTGTATTTTTTCTTCCGGTCCAAGAACGGAAATGAAAAAGATTATTTTCTTGGCGGCCGGCAGATGGGAGCGTGGGTTTCTGCATTGTCTGCGGGCGCGTCAGATATGAGCGCCTGGGTATTGATGGGACTGCCTGCATCGATCTATCTGTACGGTATGGGTCAGACATGGATTGCGATTGGACTTGGGATCGGTTATGCACTGAGCTGGATTTTTGAAGCACCGCGTCTGCGCCGGTTTTCCATTGCGGCAAATGATTCCATTACGATCCCGCAGTATTTGACCAATCGGTTTTTATCAGGCAGTCGCGTGCTGCAGATTTTGTGTGCGATTATTTTCATTGTGGCCTACACTGTCTATGCAGCTTCCAGCATTAAGGCATGCGGCACGCTGTTTCACACGGTGATGGGCGTTGACGCCACGATTGCCATGTACGGCGCGGCGCTGATCATTGTTGGCTACACGTTTTTGGGTGGATTCAGTGCCGTCTGCTGGACGGATTTCTTTCAGGGTATGTTGATGTTGGCAGCGCTGCTTATTGCACCGATCTTTGCATTGGCGCTGGTAAGCAACGGGTCGGTGACGGTTGCACCGCTGCCGGAAGGCTTTATGAGTTTTGCAACCGACTGGAAAGAGATTGTTTCCGGCCTTGGATGGGGCCTTGGCTATTTTGGAATGCCGCACATTATTATTCGTTTCATGTCTGTGCGCTCGGAGCGTGAACTGCGTAAATCCAGTGTGATTGGTATTAGCTGGACTGTGATTATTCTGGTGATGTCTGCTGTTTCTGCAGTGGCGGGGCGGTTGTTCCTGGGAGAGATTGAGGATTCGTCCGTGGTGTTTATCACAATGGTGCGGCGCATTTTCCCGTCTCTGATTTCGGGTGTTTTGCTTTCCGCTATTCTGGCCGCAGCGATGAGCACAGCCGATTCGCAGCTGCTTGCTTCCGCTTCTGCTTTTGCCAGTGACGTCTACAAGCCTGTCCTGAGAAAAAATGCTTCGGACCGCGAAATGCTGTGGGCAGGACGTTTGATTGTCGTCGCGATTTCGGTTGTAGCAGTGCTGATTGCGGCAAATCCCAACAGTGGTACGATTATGGGTTTGGTGGAAAATGCATGGGGACTGTTTGGTTCGGCGTTTGGGCCAGCGATTCTGCTTTCCCTGTTTTGGAAACGGTTTAACTTTACCGGCGCTGTGGCTGGTATTGCTGTTGGCGCTGTGGTGGATGTGTTGTGGCTTGCGCTGCTTAAGTCTACGGGAATCTATGAAATTATTCCGGGTTTCTTTGCAAGTCTGATTGCTGCAGTGATTGTAACGCTTGTTACACGTGCACCTTCGCAGCAGGTACAGGATCTGTTTGTTCAGGCGCGTGATGCGAAGAATTGAGTGTTTTGAATGAGAAGAGGCGGGAGCCAAAACTCCCGCCTCTTTGCTTTGCGACGCGTATGAACTGGAAAATGATACGAAAATGCGATACAATAATGAATAGAAGAGGGAATATGGCGCGTTGCGGCGTAAAAGGAGATGATACATGTATATGAGCAGGAACTTTGTGCTTTCCGTGGGGAAAAATGAACTTTTTGGAGATCAGATTCAGGAGTTTGCTTATCGAATGCAGGTTTATCGTGCGGCGATTAAGGAAGTGCAGACAAAACTTGAAATCCTGGATGATGCATTCAACGTGCGTTATGAACATAACCCCATTCATCATATTGAATCGCGGCTGAAATCACCGATGAGCATTGCACAAAAACTTCGGCGAAAGGGGCTGCCGCTGTCTCCGCAGTTTCTGGAAGAAGGGATGCATGATATTGCGGGTATTCGTGTGATCTGCAATTATATTGACGATGTGCGGCGTGTGGCGCAGCTGTTGCTGGAACAGGATGACGTAACGCTTGTGGAGGAAAAAGATTACATTACAAACCCAAAGCCGAACGGTTATCGAAGCCTGCATCTTATTATTTCGATTCCGATCTTTTTAACGGGCGGCAAACGCGATACGCTTGTGGAGGTGCAGATCCGCACGATTGCAATGGATATGTGGGCAAGCCTTGAACATAAGCTGCATTATAAATCAAGCGACAACATGTCTGAGGATATGGAAGCGCGCCTGATACAGTGTTCGGATGAATTGTATCGTATTGATGAGGAAATGCAGCGCATTCATCACAGCATTCTGATGCAGGAGGCACGCTAAAGGAACACATGCTGCTGCACTGATTTACATCATGCTTTTTTGACAAACGCGTCGCGTCATAGTGCTGCTTTATGATGTGCGTTGTCAAGCGTATGAAAAACGGATGAAACATAAAAATGTGTTTCATCCGTTTTATTTTTATGAGATTGTCTCAGCGAATACTGAACAGAATTTCTCCATAGGTGGGGAAAGGCCAAAGCCGTGCATCTGTGATGCGTTCCAGTGCATCAGCGCTTTGCCGCAGCGCATCCATGGCACAAAGCACACCGTCATGATACATGCGGGCAGCATCACAGAGATTTTGTGCCTGTGATGCATGCTGCAGCGCCTCTTCAAGTGCTGCCGTATGCTGGTACATCTGCGCTGTCAGCGTGCTTAACTGTGCGGCATTTTGCTGCTCATAGGTGCAGTCAAGCGCAGGATCGAGTGCGCGTTTTGCGGCGGCATCGCGTGCGAGCGTGCCGGCAAAGGCGCTTGCCGCAGGCAGAATGTCGTGTCGGGCCATGTCCAGCATTGTCAAGGCCTCAATGCTTAACACTTTACAGTAGTTTTCAAGCTGTACTTCATGACGGGCACGCAGTTCAGCTTCCGAAAGCACACGATGCGAGGTAAACAAGGCGATGTTTTTCTCGTCCAACATGTGCGAAAGGGCATCCGGCGTGGATTTCAGATTCAGCAATCCGCGTGCTTCGGCTTCTTCAATCCACGATTCGTCATAGCCATTGCCGTTGAACAGGATTTTCTTGTGCTTTTGAATGGTTGTGCGGATCAGTTCATGCAGTGCGGCGTTGAAGTCGGGGGCAGCTTCCAACGTGCCGGCAACCCCCACCCCCCCCCCCCCCCCCCCCCCCCCCCCCCCCCCCCCCCCCCCCCCCC
>JAHZHV010000098.1 GCA_019420085.1 Christensenella sp. | reverse complement strand
ACTCCCGATTTTGATAAAAACAGCGCACTGCGCACAGAATATGCGTATGATTGCACCGCGGCACACCGGCGTTACCCAATGCCTGCACATAATCCCGCGTCAGCAGCTTCATATACTCCCGCAGAATCTGCTCTTTGGTACCGTAATTGCGATAATACGTCATGCGGGAAATACCCGCCGTATTGGCAATATCCGTCACAGAGATCGATTGCAGCGTTTTATTCTTCATCAGCTTCATCAGCGCCTGCGCAAAGCAGCGCCGCGCAAATTCCCCTGCTGATTCCTTTGTCTTGCAGATTTGTTCTGCCATCGCATTCACCCGCTTTTATCGCACCGCTGCCGGTTTTGTGACAAACAGTGCCGTTTTGTTCATTGTATCACAATACGTTAAGCGATACAATATAATCTGTTATCTGATACTATTTCATGGAGGTATACCATGCAGAAGATTGCCATTCTGACGGATTCAGGCTGTGATGTACCCGCCTGCGCCATTGAAAAATACAATATGTTTGTGCTTCCTCTGAAAATCAGTTATGCCGATCAGACCTACACAGACAACGTGGACATCGCACCTGCCGACGTTTACGCACGCTTTCCCGCACAGATTCCCAAAACCTCTACACCGAATGTATCGGAGGTTTTGGAAGAAATTGATCGGATTCGCGCAGCCGGCTACACGCACGTCATCGCAATATCGATTTCAAGCGGGTTAAGCGGAACGTACAACACTGTCGCCAGCGCCCTGTCCGAAGTCACCGATCTTACCACGTATGCCTTTGACACCAAAAACATTTCCATCGGCGCCGGTATCTTTGCCGTCTATGCCGGGCAGATGATCCGTCAGGAAATGGATTTTGACCAGATTATAAAAGAACTGGAACAAAGCCGTACGCAATCCAAGATCTATTATTATATGGATACGCTTGATTATCTGATTGCGGGCGGACGCATCGGACGCGTGGCCGGTAAAATCGGAGGGGTCTTGCGGTTAAAGCCGATTATTTCCTGCAACGAAGACGGTGTATATTATCCTGTGGGGGTTGTCAAAAGTAAACAACGCGGCCTGCAAAAGCTCGTTCAGCTTGCCGCCGGCTTTGCTGACGGCGCCGCATGCAGCCTGGCATTGATGCATGGGGATGCGCCGCAAGCTGCCGACGCAGTCGTACCGATGCTGCAGGAAGCGCTTCCCGGCGCACCGCTTGTGGCGCAGGGGC
>JAHZHV010000097.1 GCA_019420085.1 Christensenella sp. | reverse complement strand
GCGTTTAACGACCGCTGTAGTTCTTTTCGACGGACTCGATCATTCTCTTGACCATACCGCCACCAATGCTGCCCGCCTCGCGGCTGGTCAGGTTGCCGTTGTAACCCTGCTTAAGATTCACGCCGACCTCGTTGGCGATTTCATACTTCAGGTTTGCCATTGCTTCCTTTGCAGATTTGTTAGCCATGTGTTTTCACCTCCGATTGTTGATTGTGCCAGCGCTTTATTTAGCGCATGGAATTGTTGTTGCGATTCTGATACTCATAGATCATCCGCTGCACCATGCGGCCGCCGACGCTACCGTTTTCACGTGCCGTCAGATCGCCGTTGTAGCCCTGCTTGAGGTTCACGCCAAGCTCCTTGGCAGTTTCGTACTTCATGTTCTCAAGCGCCGTTTTTGCTTCAGGTACGACCATGTTTTTTGCACCTCCTTTGCTCGTCGATGTGTTAATAATTTCTCCACAAATTCTGAAAAATACGCTGGAAAAATCTGCGCTTTTTGGAAATTCTAAAAAAAGCAAAAATATGATTGCGCAAAAATGAATGTTTTACGGATTGCATTGAGTCGGATAGCGTCATACGGCGATTGCACAAAGTGAAAAAACAGAGTATACTCAAGATAATGAGAATGCGGCATGGATGATACTGTTTGTTCGTAAAGCAAGCGGCATGCAAGGCAAATTTCAAAAAACGGGAGGAAAAGCATGATTCCGACTTACAAACTTCGCGATGGCTACCAGATTCCGCAAATTGGTTTTGGCACATGGCAATTGGCAGATCATGATGTTTGCTATGATTGCGTACGTGCGGCGCTTGATGCAGGCTATACCAGCATCGATACTGCAACTGCGTATGGAAACGAAGAGGCTGTTGGCAAAGCCATTGCAGACAGTGGAATTTCCAGAGAGAAACTGTTTATTACCACCAAGCTGAATAATCCGCAGCGCGGATATGAATCCACGCTCAAGGCGTTTGAAGACAGCATGAAGTGGCTTGGTTTGGAATATCTGGACCTGTATTTGATCCACTGGCCAGGCACCCCGGAACTTTTCCTGCCCACTTGGGAAGCGTTCCTGAAACTGCAGCAGGAAGGACGTATTCGCTCGGTTGGTGTGTCCAACTTCCTCAAGCATCATCTGGAAAAATTGATTGACGCTTATGGCGTAATTCCGGCGGTAGACCAGATTGAGACGCATCCGTATCTCTATCAGAAGGAAACGGTTGATTTCTGCAAACAGAATGATATTCTGGTTGAGGCATGGAGTCCGTTGATGAGCGGAAAAGAGGCGTTGTCCGATCCGACACTGGCGCAGATTGCGGCAGCATGTGGAAAGGATGTTGGACAGGTTATCCTGCGCTGGCATGTTCAGCAGGGACGCCGGCCGATTCCGCGTTCCACGAAGCCTGCCCGCATCGCTTCCAACTGCGATATTTTCGATTTTGAATTGACGGATGACCAGATGGCTGCCATTGATGCGCTGACGGTAAACGCAAAGCGCTCGGGTCCGCATCCGGATGAATTTGCGCTTACGAATGACTAATAACAAAGCAAAAAAGCGTCTGCAATTGCAGACGCTTTTTCTTATGTCAGGGAATTTGCATCAGGGGACTTGCGTCATATCATCTTGTTTTTCGGTGCGTGTTTTTCTGCGATGTTTGACGCATTCGTTTAATAAGTATTCAATCTGCCCGTTGATCGAACGAAAATCATCTTTTGCCCACGCAGCAATTTCTCCATAAAGCTGTTCAGACAGGCGAAGCGGAATTTGCTTTTTGGAAGAAGACATTGCTGTTTAGTAAAGGCTGCCGGAATTGACGACAGGCTGTGCGTCATGATTGCCGCACAGGACAACCAGAAGATTGGATACCATTGCAGCTTTTCGCTCCTCATCCAGCGTAACGACCTGTGTCTGGTTGAGCCGATCCAATGCCATTTCAACCATGCCGACAGCACCGTCAACGATCATTTTGCGCGCATCAATAATGGCGGAGGCCTGTTGACGTTGCAGCATAACGGCCGCAATTTCCGGCGCATAAGCAAGATAGGTAATTCGTGCTTCCAAAATCTCAAGACCAGCTGGCGCTACTTTTTGTTGGATTTCATCACGGATTCGTGTAGCCACGACTTCGCTGGAGCCGCGCAGACTGCCTTCATCCGCAATGCCATCACCGGTTGTATCGACATTGGGCGCCACGTCATAGGGATAGATACGCACGATATTGCGCAATGCACTGTCGCACTGCAAAGACAGGTATTCCTTATAGTTATCTACATGAAATACTGCTTTTGCCGTATCGGTCACACGCCACATGACGGCAATGCCGATTTCAATCGGATTTCCAAGACAATCATTGATTTTCTGACGATTGTTATTCAACGTCATGATTTTTAAAGAGATTTTACGGCCGGAAGAGCCGGTGGAATTGACGTCGCCGCTTTGGTTGAGTTTGGTTGCGGCAGCAGGATTGACAGTTGCACAGAAAGGATTCACGTAGTAGAAACCTTCCTGTCTGAGTGTTCCAATATAGCGGCCGAACAGCGTCAGCACAAGCGCTTCCTGCGGCTTGAGAACCTTAAAACCGCACAGGGAAATCCAACCCAAGAAAAGCCAGATCATGGAAAGCACAAAGATTGTAACAACAAAGGCATTTGCCTCTGATTCAAGTGCAATACCGCCCCAGATTATGCAAAGTGCATAGACGGCCAATATCAGTAGAAGCATTGTCATACCGTTGTGCTTTGGATGCAATATTTTTTCCTGCATTGTGAAACCTCCAATCAAAATGATATCATTATGATATGAAAACTGGAAGTATCTGTCAAGCGTAAGTGCGGTGCAGATACGCTGATATCGCGATGTCCTGTTTAACACCTGTATGAAAAGGGATGCCGACTTGTTTATGCGGGGACGGTTGTGATAAAATAACGGCAAAGACCGTGCAATTGCGCGGGATGATGGAATTTAAGGCATAGAACCGGGTAAGGAGACAGCTTGGCATGGCGGATCGCAAAACGGACCGGAAAAGCAGGGATGAGGGAACATTTCGCGTTGTTCCGATTGAAAAAGATGCGCGCATGGGCGAGGAAATTGACGGGGAAACGTACTATCGAAACCGCGGAGATGTTGTCATTCAAGAGGCTGAGGTTTTAGAGGAAAAGCCTCTTTCTCAGGATGGCGACGGTACGCTTTTCCGAAAAAGCAGTGATGTGCAGCAGGCGGCGTATCAGATTGAGCATGCCTCACAGGAGTTGGAGCCGGAAGCGCCGGAGGTGCAGGATGTGCTGCCCGATGACGAAGCGACGCGTTCTGTGCGCAGAAAAAAAAGAAAAGCGTTTTGGGATGGTGCATTCAAGGGGCCATGGTACCGCAGTATCTGGTTATATTGCGGTGTAGGGATATTGCTGATCGTGGGTATAAGCCTGTTTTATGGACTTACGCTTCGCAACTACCGGATGCAGGCCGATCATCTTGCCAATCGTGTTCAGGAAATTAGCATTCAGGTGGATACGGGCAGCGGACAGCAGAAGGCGACACTGGATGATGAAATCGATTTTTACATGGATCTTTCACATGAGGTGCGCGGTCAAAATGATGCATTTGAGCAGTTGAACAGACAGTATTGGTGGCTGTTTGGCAAACGCACGCAGGAAGATGTTGGTCTTGCACAGCTCAATGCCGAGATGGAACAGATCACGCCGCTGTTGACCGATCTGGATGTGTTTATGCAGCAGGTTTCCCAGGTGGTGGATCAGGTGCTCGGTACGCCCAGCAAGCCGGGACATTTGCTTCAGGCATTGGATCTTTCTACGGCGCAGGATTTGCTGCAGGAGGATCAAAAGATGATCCAAAATGCATTGCGCTTGTGCGACGGATTGGAAGAACTTCCGGATTCCTTTGTAAAAGGCAAGGAAAATCTGGAAGAACAGCTGCGCACCCTGGAGCAGGATGTTACTGTTTTACAGGAATACCTGCAGGAACTTTCGGGCCTTAGTGGTCAGGTCAGCACGTTCTGTGCTGCAGCGCAGGATTTCTATAACCGTCCCTTTGCAGATAAATTGGGCACGGATCTTCAGGCGCAGTACAATGTGATTGTCCGCAGTGATGCGATTCAAACGTCAATTTCGCAGATTAATGAACAGAGCAAATATGCATCGCTGCATCGGCCATATGGTATTTCGGATTTTCCGCTTGATGAAGCCGGAAAGCGAATTCTCCAGGAAGAGGGGGTTGTGCAAACAGCCAGATCCATTGTTTTGGCCGTACGGCAGGACGACGAGAAACTGGCAGCTTCAGATCCCAGCGTGCAGCTGTGTCAGACAATGATTGCGTCAAACAACGCATATCAGGAACAGCTTCGGCAATTGAAACTTCCGGACGCGTATTCTTCGGGCGTGGGAACGTATTTGGAAGCCTTGCAGGTGCGGGGGCAATACCTGGAACAGTATTCGTCTTATGCACAGGCGCTTGCACAGGCGGATGCGCAGGTTGCAAAGAAAGAAGAACTGCAGCAGCAGCAGGATTTGCTGGAGGATGAAATTGCGCAGGCACTGCAGAATGCAGATATGGCGGCCGTAGTGGAAAAGACAAAAACGTTGGAATCGATCATGGAACAGATTGAGGCCGCACAAGAGGCATATGATGATGCGGTTGCGGATGCACAGCCGCTGCTGCAGGAGGCAAATAAACTGCACAGCCGCTATATGCAGCTGGCCGGATAACAGAAGGAGAAATACATACAATGGCTTGGATGATGGTGGCTGCTTTTGTACTGCTTGCAGCAGATCAAATGCTGAAGTTATGGGCACAGAATGTTTTGTCGCTGCTGCCCAATGGACAGGCGCCGTTCCTTGGCGGGATGATGGATCTGCAGTATGTGCAAAACACTGGTGCTGCATATGGCCTTATGCAGGGAAAGACATTGTTTTTTATTGTTTTCAATACCATTGTGCTGATTGCAATACTGATTGTGATGTATCGCATCTATAAGCGCCGTATTGTGCTGCTGAATGCATCGTTGCTTTTGATTTTTTCGGGCGGACTCGGGAATTTAATTGACCGCGTGGCACGTGGTTATGTAGTGGATATGTTTCACTTCCTGTTTATGGATTTTCCCGTATTTAATCTGGCAGACGTCATGATTTGCATTGGAACCGCATTGCTTTTTATCTTCATTTTGTTCTTCTATGAGAAGTATTTTCCACCTGCGGCGCGGGCAGCGGCTGGCAGTGTGGATGCGGCGGAGCAAACGGATGGAAACGATTGAGCGGGAACCGATATATTTTTGTGTAGAGGATGCGGATGCCGGTGCGCGGCTTGACGTCGTGATTGCCGCACAGGGACTTTGTACCCGGTCTGCTGCACAGAACTGGATTAAAGATGCGCGTGTTGCAGTTGACGAAAAGACGATAACGACTGCTTCGCACAAATTAAAAGCGGGGCAGAT
>JAHZHV010000096.1 GCA_019420085.1 Christensenella sp. | reverse complement strand
GGGATCGCCATTGGTGCTGTCACGGACAGTGATACGATGCAGTCGATCATTGACGGCATTTATGATGATCTGTCCGAAGAATATGGTGTACAGGTGCTGGATAGCCAGCTGCTTGTCATGCGCGAGGCGCGTGTGGATCCGCGCTATATCACGGCAGCTGAGGAAGTGGGAGACCAGATTCGCAAGAATCTGGATGCGCAGGTTAGTGCATCGGTTATTTATATCGATGGTATGACAGCTGTTGCGCTGGCCAGCCGCGAGGATGCGGACTGGGTTTTGGAGCAGCTTCAGGCGCCCTATGTGGACGCGGCCAGTGAAGAGGGCGTTGGCTTTGTAGAGGATGTGACAATTGAACAGGGCGAGGTTTCCTATTCGATGCTGCATACCAAAGAAGATGCCCTGACGCTGGTGTCCATGGGTGTGGATGTGAACGACGGAAGTTATACCGTTCGCCAGGGAGATACCCTGGAAAGCATTGCGCAGGCGGCGGGTGTATCGGTTGCGGATGTACAGGCGCTCAATGCCGGCGTAACCAATGAGACGCTTTCTGTTGGTGATGCGCTGACGGTCGGCACTGTGCAGGCGCTTATTAATGTGGGGCACAAAGAGATTGTTACGATTACGGAAGCAATTGGATTCTCCACAGAGTATACGACGGATTCTTCGCTGTATGTGGGTCAGACCCGTACGACGCGCGAAGGTGTCAACGGGGAAAAGGTTCTGACGGTTGAGGTGCGGTACATCAACAACCAGGAGGTTTCCCGCACGGTTCTGACAGAAACGGTGACGCGTGAACCTGTGACGCGTGTTGTAGCGCGAGGCACAGCGAAACTGCCCACGTTGGTGCAGGGTGTTTCGTCCTACGGCTTTATGACGCCGTGTACCGGCACGCTGACGTCTCCGTTTGGTCCGCGCTGGGGAAGTTTCCATTATGGTATCGATATTGCAAATTCCTATGGTACGCCGATTCGGGCTTCTAAGGCAGGAACGGTTGTGCGTGCTGAGTATTATGGCAGTTACGGATATTGCGTCGATATTGATCATGGCAATGGGGAATTGACGCGGTATGGACACTGTTCCAGCCTTTTGGTCAGTGCCGGACAATATGTGGCGCAGGGTGAAGTAATCGCTTTAATGGGTTCTACGGGTGTGTCGACCGGTAACCACTGTCACTTTGAGATTCGTTTGAATGGTACGGCGGTGAATCCGTCCAGTTACCTGTAATATGTGAGTAAATAAACGCGCGTGGATAAAACGATCCACGCGCGTTTTGTTTTACGGATGTTTAGCATGATGCGATATGACAGGACAGAAGAAGTGCTTTGGATTCAGCGGCATGCGCTTTGATCAATTCCAGTTTTTGTGCACGCGTTAATTTTTTCAGTGCATGTTCGCGGCGCAAAGCTGCAGATTTATCGGCGCATTGTTCCAGGTAGACGGGTATTACGGGGGCGTGAGCACGGGTATATTTGGCGCCCCGTCCACTTTGATGCGCGGCCAGACGGACGCGCATGTCGTTTGTCCATCCGCAATACAGCGTGCCGTCGCCGCATTGCAGCAGATATACATAGCAGTTCATCGTGTTTTCTCCCTGAAAGGTAAATCCATTTGTCATTGTAGCATACTTTTTTACCGTTGAAAAATGACGGGGAACCTTTTGAACGATATGGAGCATACAATGCAGCAGGGGAAAGCGTGGCTTTTCCCACGTTCCATATGGAAAGGACGAAATTGCATGAGGACTGAAAATTGCACGGTTGTCTGCGACCGCTTTGCTTTTGACCAGGTAGCGTTAAACGCACCGTCGGCAGATGCGGCGTTTTCATATATTGATCGCTTTGCCATGAAGGTATTGGACTGCCATATGGGTGATTCCATGCAGGGCGAATGCTATGTACAGCTGCATTTGCATGTGCGTTTTTGCCTGCGCGCATGGTATTGCCAAAACGGTACGCCGGTCAGTACGCAGACGTGCTTTGAACGCTGCCTGACCTTTACGGTGCCGCGTGGCGTGTTCTGCTGTCGGAATTTCTTTGCCAAGGGGCGGGTTTGCGGCATACGGGTTTGCGGCTGTGCCGATACGCGTTATGCGCATATCTGCGTGCAGGTTTGCGTGACGGCCTGCCGCCAACGCTGTGGATGCATTGAGATTAATGCCAATGACTGCGATTGTGATTGCGGCTGTGATGGCGGCTGTGGGTGCGGCACATCCTGCAACGGTGAAACATCCTGTGGCTGCATGACGACACCCACATGCGGCTGCGGTGCGGTGACATTGCCGTATTCGCTTTCATGCAGCGGGTGTCAGAGCACATGCTGTGGCACAGGATCGTATGCACAGGATGGCCGCGGCTGGATGCTTCCCGACGGGACGGCATATCAGGCAAATCTCGGCGGGACCTGCGGGGGGTGCTGCTGATGTGCGGCTGTGGTAGTCGCAGAGTGATTCTGGCAGGATGCAGCAATTGCTGTACGCCTGCACCGCAGCCTTGCTGTCGTTGCTGTGATGCGTCGCGGCATTGCTGCAGCAGATGCTGTGCATGCTGCCGCGGTGATTGCTGCCAGCATACTTGCCGGCAGGTTGTCTGTACAATTCCGCCGCATAGCTGCGGCACAAACTGCTGTGGCTGTGGACGTTTGTTTCCACGGTGAAAGTGAAAAAGGTTCAAGAAGGCGGAAACGGTTTTACACCGTTTCCGCCTTGAATTTTGAAAACGACTATGGGTTTAAACATTAAATCGGAACAGTACCACGTCGCCATCCTGCATGACGTAATCTTTTCCTTCGGAGCGGACAAGTCCCCGTTCACGGGCGACTGCCATGGAGCCGCACTCGATGAGATTCTCATAGGAGACAACTTCTGCTCGGATAAAGCCCCGTTCAAAATCAGAATGGATTTTTCCGGCTGCCTGCGGCGCTTTGGTACCACGCTGAATTGTCCAGGCACGCACCTCGGGTTCTCCGGCGGTGAGGTAACTGATCAGTCCGAGCAAATCATAACAGGCGGAGATAAGCCGCTCCAGGCCGGAATGTTCCAATCCAAGTTCTTCCAAAAACATGACGCGCTCTTCAGGCTCCATCTGTGCAATTTCACTTTCAATTTCCGCACTGATGACCAATACGCGCGCATCCTGTTGTGCTGCATGACTGCGGATGCGTTCTACAGCAGGCGTATCCTGTGCAGCAGCGTCCGATTCGGAGACATTGGCAGCAAAAATGACGGGTTTTTGTGTCAAAAGATTGAAGTCATGTGCAATTTGCGCTTCATCTTCCGATAGCGCGACGTTGCGTGCAGGGCATCCCGATTCCAGCGCTGCGTGAATTTTTTCCAACGCGCTCAGTTCCGTTTTTGCTGACGGCACATTCCGAACCAATTTGCGAACCCGATCCATGCGCCGCGCTACCGTATCCATATCTGCAAAAATGAGTTCCAATTCGATGGTTTCGATATCCCGAATCGGATCGACGCTTCCATCGACATGAACGACGTTTTCATCTTCAAAACAACGTACAACATGAACGATGGCATCTACTTCGCGAATATGACTTAAGAATTGATTCCCCAGCCCCTCGCCGCGGCTGGCACCGCGTACAAGACCGGCAATATCCACGAATTCCAATGTTGTAGGCGTAACTTTTTTGGGATGGTACAAATCCGCCAGACGATCCAGCCGCGGATCCGGCACGGGTACGATGCCAACATTGGGTTCGATCGTACAAAACGGATAGTTTGCCGCTTCGGCGCCTGCGTGTGTGATGGCATTGAACAATGTGCTTTTGCCGACGTTCGGCAATCCAACAACTCCAAGTCGCATGATTGATTCCCTTTCTTCCTCGCTTGAAACCGCTGCCCGACCCGTAGGAGACAGCATACGATGATAAGCATACCATCTGAGAGACACAATTACAACCGCATGCTTGCATGCAAAAGACGGTAGGAATCCTTGCAAGACGGGATTTTCCATGGGAAATTCCACATGCGGCATTTGCCAAGGGGGCATGTGTGGTATATAATAGAAGACGAAAAGGACATAAAAGGAGACGCGCGATGGAACAGATTCGGCTCAAGGGTGACTGGGGGATTTGTCCCGGCGATGTGGTGCGAACAAAAAAAGCACATCCGTGTGGAGGGGATACCTGGTACGTCGTGCGAGAGGGCGCAGATGTAAAAATGCGCTGCCTGACCTGTGGGCGTGTTGTAACGCTGGCACGGCGGGAGTTTTTACGAAGGGTCAAGGCGGTTGTGTCGACCGCGGGCCTGGAAGAAGGAGCAGACAGTGAATAACGATTGGCGTCATGGATATTCCGAATATGACGACGGGACGCGGCGTGCACGACATACCGACGCGCCAGGCCGTTATGAAGCGTCTGATGCGGGCGATGCAGCCTATACACAGACGCCTTATTCCCGTTACAGCGGACGGTACGAGTCTTATGCATCGCAGACGTATCAGTCGTCCTATGCCCCGCAGGAGACGTCGCGCAGTTACTATGGCGTACAGCGCGGATACGGTGGCACAGGTCATTATCGGGATGAAAATAATGATGATTTAAGTCGTCCGTCTTATCGGGATGGTTATGGTTATACGGGGCGTGATGCTTCGTCAAGCGGCGAAACGCCGCGGCGCTCCGGTTATTCGGATATGTATACCTCGTCCGAGAACAGGCGCAGGTCATATGATGCGTCGTCCCGCGCATATGGCATGCAAAACGGCAGAGCATATACGCCGCCCCGCGGACAGAATACGTCCCCGCGGCAGCCTTATGCGCCGCCTCAATCGGAGGATACGCATACGGCGTCTTCTTATGCATCCGCGCGCGGTGGAAATGCATACACAGCGCCTTATGCACAATCCGGTAATGCAAATCGTGTTCAAGTGGATGCAGAATATACCCCGCCGCGGATACAGGCGTCATCGACCCGGCGTAAATATGCACCGCCGCGCTATACAGATACGCATGCGACGGCATCCGCGGCAAAGTATGCGCCGCCTGCTGACGGGCAGCCTTTGTCGGAGCGGATGGCGCAGACGCGGCATTTGCGTACAGACGAGACATCGTATGATCCGGCATACTCGCAGCCGTCTTTTTCGAATATGGCTGCCACCAATATGGCGCCTTCGCACGGACGGCGCGCAGCAGCGCATGCGGAGTCTTCACGTTTGCAGCATGCACAAATGCAGGCGCCGCAGCAAAGTGAGCCGTACACGCGACAGGCACAGCATGTTTCTTCGGATTCCGGTTCGATGCGGGGAGCATTTGCATCCCATCCTGCAGAGGCGACTTCGCCTTTGCGGCGTCAGGCATCGCCGGTGGACGCAGAGCGCACAGCACAGCAGGACGCGGCACAGGTACAGCAGCGGCGTGATGATGTGCAGGAGCGGCTGACGCGCATGCGCATGGCGGGTGAAGCGGCGCTGCGGGCACAGGGTTATGAGGAAGAGGATGCCAAAGCGTTTATGGATACAGGGATGATTAACCTGGATGCCGCGCTGGGCAATTTGAATGAAGACGGTGTGGATCCTGCCTTATCCGCGCAGCAGACGGCGCGTATGGCAGTGATTCGTCAGGCGCAGATGGACGCGCCGCTGCAGCAGCCCTCCAGAGTCAAGGGCACGCATTCGCGTCCCGGTTATGAAGCGCAGCCTGATGGCAAGGGAACCAAGGGCGGAAAACGTCGTTGGCGTGGCGCGGTGGAATGGGCTGTAACGCTGGCTGCGGCTGTTATCGTTGCACTTTTGCTGCGCACGTTTGTGGTCAGCTTCTATCGCGTATCGGGCCCGTCGATGCAGCCGACATTTTATACGGATGAGCGCCTTTTGGTCGATAAAATCAGCTATCACTTTGGGGAAATCCGGCGCTTTGATGTTGTTGTGTGTCATTATCCGGGCAGTGATGATTATTATGTCAAACGCGTTATTGCCCTGCCGGGCGACACGATTTGGATTGATGAAGGCGCTGTCTATGTCAACGGTGAGGAACTGGAGGAACCTTATGTCGTCAATCGTGACGATACAAGTATGCCGGAAACCGTTGTGCCGGCTGACAGTTACATGGTTTTTGGTGATAATCGGGCAGATTCTATGGACAGCCGATCGATCGGCGCAATCTCACGGGATGCGATTGTTGGACGCGCTGTGGCGGTGACATGGCCCATTTCCCGTATACAGGGCATAGAACGCATAGAGGATACAGCGCCTGCGGCAGGCAGTGCTGGGGACAGCGCAGATGTATCGCAGGAGCAGCAGGAGGATTTATTGCAAACGCAGGAAGAAACGCCGGCGGACGATGAGGATTCTGCGGCGCAGGATGATCAAACGAAAGAGGATCTGCAGACGCAAACGCAGGAACAGATTATACCGGACATGTAAGAGAAAACCTGTAACAGGATGATGCATGGATGCGTCATCCTGTTTTTGATTGCGTATGTTTTATAGTGCTGTGCCAAGAAGCGTAAAAAACCGTGCGTCAATTGTTTGCTCCAGAAATTCAGGGTGCCATTGTACAGCAAGAATCGGTGTATTGCGTCCGGCGACAGCCTCTACAACGCCATCGTCAGCTATAGCGATGGGCGAAAGCGAGTCTGCTACGCGCGCAAGCACTTGATGGTGGAAGCTGTTGACATGGTAAAAGCCGCGTTTGGCAAGCGGTGTATCGTAGTCAAAATAAACCGGATGCTGAATACGATTATGTCCTTCCTTGTGCTGATACAGTGTTCCGCCCAGCGCGATATTAATGGTTTGCATTCCCCGGCAAATTCCGAAAATGGGTTTGCCTTGTGCGTAAAAGGCACGGCAAAGTGCAATTTCGTTGTTGTCACGCATTGCGCTGACGCGGCATGTATCCGGTTGCGGCGATTGTGCATACAGCAGCGGATTACTATCGCCGCCGCCGCTTAGCAGCAGGGCATGTGCCTGCGCGGCGATGTGGGATGCGCGCAGCGGTTGTTCGCAGCAGCAGGGCAGAAAAGGGATTTCAAAATCCTTCAGCACTTGGGCAAGCGTCGGGGAAAGGCGCGCAAATCCAGTGTCGCAAAAGCCGAAAGTTACGGCAAGCATGGCAAAAACCTCCCTGTTTGTCTTGTTTCAAAAGAACAGTTCCTGTACAATTATGATACGACAGGTTTGATTTTGCATGCACTGACGTTTGAAAACGATGGTACAATGCGTTTTTTGCTACGACAGGCGGACGTCTGATTGAAAGAGGGAGGGATGCGCGCTATGTGCGATACGCTCGTGGTGCTTGGCACACATACGGCAGATGCAAGCGTATTGTTTGCAAAAAACAGCGACAGAAGCCCGAATGAGCCGCAGCAGTTGATTCGCACTTTTGCGATAGATTATCCCGAAGATGCGACACTGGAGTGCACCTATATTACAATTGCACAGGCACGGCATACAAATGCCTGTTTGCTTTGCAAGCCTTCGTGGATTTGGGGCTGCGAAATGGGCGCAAATGAATTCGGCCTGCATATTGGCAATGAAGCGGTCTTTACGCGGGAGCCGGTTGATAAACAGGGCGGTTTAACAGGAATGGACTTGGTGCGCCTTGCCCTGGAACGCACACAGACAGCACGCGAAGCGGCGGATTTGATTGTGTCGCTGATTATCCGCTATGGACAGGGCGGTGACTGCGGATATGAAAAACCGTTTTATTATCACAACAGTTTTCTGCTTGCAGATGCCAAGGAAGCATATGTGTTGGAAACGGCCGGACAGTATTGGGCACTGAAGCGTGTACGGGATGTTTACGCGCTGTCGAATTGTCTGACGATTGAAAACGATTATGATGAGATTCATGCAGGTGCGATCGAGCATGCGATTGAAAAGCGCTGGTGCAAGTCGCGTGAGACCTTCAGCTTTGCGGCATGTTTTTCCGATCCGCTTCGCACGCGCGTAGCACAGGCACAGCGGCGGCGGGCACTGGCGATGGAGACGCTTAACCGCGGCGGACTTACGACCCGTGATATGATCAGTGCGCTGCGTGCACATCAGGATGTATCCCGTCCCTTTGCACGCGGCAGTGCGGCGGATGTATGCATGCATGCCGGTGCGCGTCCCGGAGCAAGCCATACGACGGGATCGCTTGTGTCGAAAATTTCCAAGGATATGTCTACGGAGTTTATAACAGGCATGTCTACGCCGTGTCTTGCTGTTTTTAAACCGTACTGGATGCAGGCCGATACGACACAGTTGGTATTTCCACTTTATGCTGCACGGGCGGCGCGGGAAAGCTGGATCTGGCGCGAACAGCTGCATCGCTGTGTTCTGCGCGGGGAGCTTTCCGAAGAAACGCTGGAGGAATATCGCACGCGGCGTGATGCCCTGGAGGCGCGGTTCTTTGCACAGAGTGAACAGCTGCATGCCTCACGCGCTGCCGCACCGGTGCTTAGTGCAATTGCCAAGCGAGCAGTTGAGGATGAGATCGCATTGCTTGAAAGTATTTTGTCACAGCGCAGGGATAAGGGGCACAGACGTGGTAATTGGCTGTTTCGGCTATATTGGCGAAGACATGACGCGCTGCTTGGCGCGAAGCGGCCGGAGGAGTCGTGATCGAAGAAGATTTCTTGAATGAGACGGAGGTTTTATGTATGCAGCATAAATATAAAATCCTGGTAACTTGCAAAATGCCGCAGGAGTGGTTTCCTGACTATGCGGACTGTGAATTGGTTTTTCCCCAGAAGACGGGATTTTTGTCGCAGGAGGAATTGATCCCGTTGATTGCCGATGCAGACGCGGCGATTATTCTGTTTACGTATCTGGATGACGCGGTGCTTCGGCACTGTACGCGCCTGAAGGCTGTGACAAGCTTTGGCGCGGGGTATGACAGCATCAATGTGGATGACTGTACGCGTCACGGGGTATTTGTCTGCAATACGCCCGAAGCTGTCTGTGAACCGACGGCAGAGTTTACCATCGGCATGATTCTGGATACGCTGCGCACCATTACCTGGCGCGACCGGCAGCTGCGCACCAATCCCGATTATGACTGGGGGCTTGCCCGTTATCCCAGTTGGATCGCGATGGGCAAGACGCTTGGCATTGTGGGAATGGGGCGCATCGGCAAGGCAGTGGCACGGCGTGCGATTGCGCTTGGCATGAATATTGTTTATTACAATCGCCATCGTCTGGATGCCCAGGAGGAGGCGCTCTACAAGGCAAGTTATCTGCCGCTTGCAGATTTGCTTGCACAGGCGGATGTGGTGTCGCTGCATACGCCGCTGACGCCGCAGACGAAAGGTATGATCGGTGCGCACGAACTTTCACTGATGAAGCCGACAGCACATCTTGTCAACATGGCGCGGGGCCCTGTTGTGGATGAGGCGGCGTTGATTGAGGCGCTGCAAAACAAACGCATTGCGGGCGCTGCATTGGATGTCTTTGACAACGAGCCAAACATCAATCCCATTTTTAAGACGCTGGAAAATGTTGTGATTACGCCGCATGTAGGTGTCGACAGTGCGGAGGCGCGCATGATTATTGCGCACCACACAGCGCTGAACTTGTTGCCTGCATTGCAGGGGCGTCGTCCCAAATATCTTGTCAATACGCAGCTTTGGAACGATTGAGAGCGATTGGAAGGAGATTTTGTATGCAAAAGGATAAAATCGGCGTCATTTATGGACAGGATATGCAGGATATGGTGCAGCGTCTGATGACGTGGGCAAACGTTGCGGATGAACTGCATGATGGGATGCATATTGCCATCAAACCCAATCTGGTTGTGGCAAAGACGGCTGATTCGGGTGCTACAACGCATATTGAGCTGATTGAGGGTGTCATAGACTACCTGCAGGCGCATGGCAGGTATGACATTACGATTATGGAGGGTTCCTGGGTCGGCGATTCGACAAAACGTGCCTTTGCCATGTGCGGCTTTGATCGCCTGGCGAAGAAAAAGGGCGTCAGGCTTTTGGATTTAAAGGGTGACTCCTACCAGACATATGACGGTATCCGTGTTTGCGATGCAGCGATGAAAGCGGATTACCTGATCAATATGCCGGTTTTGAAGGGACATTGCCAGACGACGGTGACCTGTGCGCTCAAGAATATGAAGGGTGTGATTCCGGATGCGGAAAAACGGCGTTTCCATGCACAGGGACTGCATCAGCCCATTGCAAAGCTTGCTACCATTATTCGGCCGAACCTGACAATTGTCGATGGTATTTGTGGTGATCTCGACTTTGAGGAAGGCGGCAATCCGGTGCCGATGAATCGGGTCATGATTGGCTGCGACAGCGTGCTGATTGATGCGTGCGTCTGCCGCATGATGGGCGTGGACGTCAGTGAAGTGCCGTATATTGAACTTGCTGCACGTTTGGGGGCAGGCAGCATGGATTTTCAGGACGATACCCTCGTGGAACTCAATGATGCAAGCGGTGCAGGAAAAATGCCGCCGCTTTCCCGCCGGGCGCGTGCGCTTGGCAAACATGTGGATGCGCGTGAAGCATGTTCGGCGTGCTATGGCTCATTGATTCATGCGCTTTACCGGCTGGATGAAATGGGACGGCTGGGATGGCTTTCGGACAAAGTATGTATCGGACAGGGATTCCGTGGTCAGACGGGCGGCGCGCTTGGCGTGGGAAATTGTGCCCGTGGCTGTGACGCGTGCGTAGGAGGATGTCCGCCGCGCGCAGATCAGATTATGGAGTTTTTGCAGGATCATATGAAATAATCATGATAATTGCGGGTGTGCAGTCAAAAGCAGCGGCGTTTTTTCTCAAAACGCCGCTGCTTTTGTAAAGAGTTTATGGAATCTTTATAAAAAACCGTCTTTTTTTAAAGTTGATTTATGGTTCATTCGCTATACTGCTGCCATAGCGCAAAGGCAAAAATGTCTTTCGCAAAAACGAACAGGAGGCGTTTGCCATGAAAAAAGCAGGTCACATGCTGACGAGGATTGGTATTGTTGTCATGGCGGTCATGTTGTTTGTAGCGCTTTTGGGATGCAGCAGTAAGACCACGAGCGATACTACGACGAATGATACCACAACAGATGACACCGCAGATACCACAACGGATGATACGCAAACCGATGATACGGTAATGGATGATACGGCGGACAGCGCAGAAACGGATATGACGGTGTCCGTGCTGCTGTGCGATGATGCTGGCGCGGCGCTTGCGCAAAAGACATTGCGTGTTGCCATTGACGGTGAAGAAGCGGATTATCAGACGGATGATGACGGCGGTATCCTGCTTGCAGGCATCAAGGATGCATCGCAGATTACAATTACCTATCTTGAACAGGATGGGGACACGGATGGTCCGTCTGTGCAGATGACGGTTGATATGCAGCAGGATGTACAGGAAAGCACCTATGAACAGGCTAGCGAAACACTTGTTGTTGCACAGGATGCGTCGCAGGTGAATCTGCAGCTGACGCTTGCGGCGGATGCGCAGACGCTTGCCTGCGAGGTGGTGTCCGCACAGGAAGCATAATCCATACAAAAAAGACGTGCTGCGCACTGCGGCCCAAGTGGCCGCAGTGCTTTTATATTGTGTAAAAGGTGGTTTTGGGTTCGTTTACCGTACCGGCACACAGAATTGACTTGGCCGTCAGGCACCCGTCACCGAGTCATAACATACAGATGATATTCTGTTTTCAACTTCGGAAATGCAATTTTGATGCATAAAAAAAGGGGGGGGAGATGCGCATGCAGCAGTTAACAGTACCCGTAACGGCAAGGGAACAGGAATTTTACGCAGATGGTCTGTTTTATTTACAGGCCGTTATTCAGGAATTCTTATGCAGTCTGGATTTGTCGCGTCAATGGCTTGTGCAAAGAGGGATGCGCGACCCCATTGCATCCTGTCAGGCGCGAATTAAAAGTGAAAAAAGCATGACGCAGAAATTGCGGAAACGGAGATTGCCGGCAGATGCAGAACATGCATTGACAAGTGTCTATGATGCGGCAGGCGTACGTATCATCTGTCCGTTTGTTGATGATGTGGACGCGGCGGTTGCGTTGATTCGCGCAATCCCGACATTGACCGTGCATCGATGCAAGGATTATATCCGGCATCCAAAGGAAAACGGGTATCGCAGCTATCACATGATTGTCACGCTGCCGGCGCGCTTTGCGGCGCAGGATGTACGGCAGGTGTATCTGGAATTACAGATTCGCACAATTGCCATGGACTGTTGGGCAAGTACGGAACATCAGCTGCGTTATAAACGTGACGTTCCGCAGCAGGCGCTGCTTGCAGAAGAATTACGCCGCTGCGCGGCCGAAATCGCATCGACGGATCTTTCGCTTCAGACGATTCGGGAAATACTGGATTCCATTCCGCCTGTAAATACACCGCAGTAAGGAGAAACATATGAGAATTTTATTGGCCGATGATGAACAGGATCTGGTTCTGGCACTGGCACAGATTTTAAAACGTGCGCATTATAGCGTGGACACGGTTGATAACGGAAGCGATGCGTTGGACAGCGCACTTTCGCAGGATTACGATTGCCTGGTACTGGATGTGATGATGCCTGGCATGAATGGGCTCGATGTGGTTCGCAATTTGCGGCGTCAGCAGGTGGGAACGCCCGTACTGCTTCTGACGGCAAAGGCACAGGTACAGGATCGTGTTGCCGGATTGGATACGGGTGCCGATGATTACCTGGTCAAGCCGTTTGCCATGGAGGAATTTACTGCGCGTGAAATTCTGCGTGCCGGCAGTGTTACGTTGGATTCTTCCACGTTCGAACTTGCATGCGGCAATACCAGCGTACGTCTTGCCAATCGCGAATATCAGATGATGGAGCTCTTGCTGCGCCGCCAGGGGAGTTTTGTTTCTACCGAGCAGTTTATGAACCGCATCTGGGGTTATGAAAGTGAGGCGCAGCTTGGCGTAGTATGGGCGTATATTTGCTATTTGCGCCGCAAACTTACGGCGCTTGGGGCTGACGTACAGATTATTGCAAGTCGTGGCCGAGGCTATATGCTGGCTGCGCGGGAGGGCGCGTGATTCGTGCGCTGCGATGGCGCTTTGTGTGCATTGCCATGGCGTGTCTGCTGGTAACGCTTACATTGCTGTGTGTGGGAATAGCAGCCGGAATGTACGATCAGAATGCTGCGCGCGCCGATGCCGCTATCGCGTTGGTACAGGCTTATGACGGCCGATTTCCTGAGGAATCAACTGATACATCACTTCGCAGCTGGGTTTACCGTATCAGTGAAGAGACGGCATATGAAACGCGTTATTTTGTTGTGCGGCTGTGGGATGATGCTGCGCAGGCAGATGTAACGCATATTGCTGCACTGGATGCCGATACGGCGATCACTTATGCGCGTCAGATGGTACAGGAAGGTCGTGAAAAAGGCTATTTTATGCAGTATCGCTTTGGCATTTTCGAGACAAATGGCATGGTGACGGTCATCGCATTGGACTGTTTTGCTGCGCTGCATGCGTTTAAAACGACGATATGGATGGTTGTTTTTATGTGCGTGTCCTGTGCATTGATTGTTTTTGTGCTGCTTGTCAGTTTTTCCGGACGTGTTATACGTCCGTTTGAGGAGAATATAAAAAGACAACAGCGATTTATTACGGATGCATCACATGAGCTAAAGACACCATTGGCAGTCATCAGCGCAAATGTGGATGTATTGCGCGCGGAGCAGGGGGATAACCGATGGCTGCAAAGCACCCAAAAACAGGTTGCACGTATGGACGGTCTTGTGCACAGTCTGATTGAGCTTTCCCGCGCCCAGGAGATGCGTACGGAATATCATCAAGATGAAACGACGGATTTCAGCGAGGCAGCACAGAACGTGTCCGAGGCATTTGAAGCGCCGGCACAGGCGCGGGGCTGCACATTGGAAACACAGATTGCGCAGGGACTTTTTGTTCGCTGCAGTCAGGAAACGCTGGTTCGGCTGATTAGCATCTTGTTGGATAATGCTGTCAAATACTGTGATGTGAATGGCCGGATTGTGTTGCGCGTACAAAAAAGCGGCAGGCAGGCTCTGGTGACGTTATCCAATCCATGTGCGAGCCTTGATAAAAAACGCGCACAGCATTTATTTGATCGTTTCTATCGTGCGGATGATTCGCGTGCACGACAAAGCGGAGGATATGGAATTGGTTTGTCCGTTGCGCAGGAGATTGTGACACGCTGCCGTGGGAAAATCACTGTTTCATTGCAGAAGCAGCAGGTTACCTTTACCATAGTATTGCCGCTGTGTGCGCCTGTGGTGACGCAGAAAGCAAAGATTTGAAAAAACGGATGTTTTTCGTGCAAAGCAGCATGAAAAACATCCGTTTTTTGTACAAAAAGCCTGTTGTAATTTGTCAACTGCGCTGGATGATCCAAGTGCGCATGGCGCGACGCATCTGCGCGAGTTTTTCTTCCGCCATTGCCGGATCTGTGTCGCTGACGGCAAAGTAAACGCGCAAAAGCGGTTTACTGGAGGCAGGACGCAATACGATTGTGCCGGCTGTCAAATCCAGTGCGACGATCGGTGCACTGTCGGTGGGAAGACTGGTGGTTTGCAGTGTATCGAGTGTTGTAGCGGTACGCCGTTCATAGTCGCGCAATGTCAGCACACGCATGCCCCCGATATCCGTGGGAATATCGTGACACAAAAGTCGCAGAAGATTGTACATGCGCGTGGCGCCGCTGGGGCCTTCGAAAGAGTACTGGTCACGGCTGTAGGCAAAGTGCCCGTAGCGTTCGCACAGCATCTGGGCCATATCATACAGCGTTTTGCCTTTTTCGCCGGCACGCTGCGTCAGAAGACAAAGCGCAGCGGCCGTTGAAAGTGCGTCCTTATCCCGCGTGACGGTATTTAACAGTACACTGCCGTTGTCCTCAAAACCGACGACAAAATCGGATTCACGACCATCGGCGGCCAGATCTTCAATAACACGTACAATATAGCGGAAACCTACCAGTGTATCCGCGACCTGAATGTCGTAGGCCTGCGCAACTTGATGCAGCATGGGGCTGACAATGAGCGATACGGCGGCCACCGGATGCTCCGGCAGTGCATTTTTTGCTGCGAGGCGGTGACAGCGTCCATCCAGAAGGAAGATGCCGATTTCACTGCCGGTAAACGGATAAATACTGCCATCTTCCCGTTTGACGGCGGCACTGATGTTGTTCAAAGAGGAATCCACACAGATTAAAAGCCGTGCGTCATCTGCGGCAAAAGCTTCGCGGGCACTTTCGGACAAAACCTCGTCGCGGTGATAAGGCATGGGGAAGGCTTCGCCTGTGCCGGGCAGCACATGGACATTTTCAAAACCGCAGGCGTGCAGCATGCGTGCCGCGACGTCGCCTTCACAGCCGATGTGTGCCATGCAGGCCACGGGAAAGTCGAATGTCTTATCGCGCGGTGCATCCATCTGCAGGCGTACGGCGTCGATGAACTCATCAAAGTAGGGATGTGTATCTATCGTAATGGCGCCGTTTGACGCATAGCAGCCCAACGTTTCGTCCGTACATCCTTCCAGCGGATCCAGTGCCTGCATGCGCTCATCCAGCTGCTTCATCTGCTCGGGCAGAAGCAGACAGCCCCGTGCGTCATATGCAAGCAATCCGTTGCAATGCCGATCGTGATGCGTGGCAGAGATGTAAAAGCCGAATGCATAGCCGCTTTTTCGGATTGCATAGGAAAAAACGGGCGCGGCAATGTATTCGTCAATCAGTGCGCAGGGTACGCCGCAGGAGGCCAGCGTACGGGCCAACTGATGGGAGAATCCCGAAGAGGTGGGACGGTCATCGCGGCCAATCAGCACACGGCCGCCAGCACCGCTTTCTGCGACGAAGTCGGCAACAGCGCGTGCAAGTGCGCTGAACGTATAGGGATTCAAAAAAGACGTGCCCACGTCAAGCCGGGCGGTCAGCCCACCCATGCCGACGAACAGATTGCGTCCGAAATGCGCGGCAATACGCTCGGGGTCCTGCATCAGCTCCAGTTCCCTGCGGGTGCGCGCGTCAAGTGCGGGATCGGCCAGCCACTGCCACAGACGGCCGGATGGTGAATACTGCATAAACAACGCTCCTAAACAGTCAAAGTCAGATTGTGTCCCATGCGCGTGATATGCGCAAAGGGTATAAACGCACAATAGAATAGATTGCCCGATTCGTCAAGGGATCCTCGCGCAATTTTAATGTTTCACGCGTGAAGCGTGCGGTGTGCGATAGTATTTTATTATAGATATAAGGAAAATATTGCAAAAAATCTATTGACAAATTGAAAAAAGAAGCGTAGAGTAATAATCTGCACTTTAGTGGTGGAAGTGTGTCTGTGCTGCACATTTTTCGCTCTGAAGGCAGCTTTTTCCCCGGTTCTGATCCGCTTGGAACGGACTCCATTATACCACATCTTGCGTTTGATGCAAGTGTGGGTTGTGTAAAGTATTCTTCCGGCGCGATGAAAGACAGCCGCCGTGTGCGGCGGCAGGATCGGGCAATCTTGGGGATAGGAGTGGTGCTTTCAAATGCACGATACAAAGGTGAGAATGACCGATGTTCATATGGGCAAGCGCATCCGTAAATCTTTTTCAAAGATTAACGAAGTGCTGGATATGCCCGATCTGATCGAGGTACAGAAGAATTCGTACCGCCGTCTGATCGAACAGGGTCTCAAAGAGGTTTTGGACGACATCTCCCCCATTACGGACTACAACAAAACTCTGGCGCTGGAGTTCGTCGGCTATCGCTTTGACGAAACGCCTAAATATACCGTGGAGGAATGCAAGGAGCGTGACGCGGATTATGCCACGCCGCTTCGTGTGCGCGTGCGTCTGATTCACCTGCAGACCGGCGAGGTGAAAGAGCAGGAAATCTTTATCGGCGATTTTCCGCTGATGACACAGACCGGCACGTTTATTATTAACGGCACGGAGCGTGTTATTGTCAGTCAGCTTGTACGTTCTCCCGGCGTGTATTATGCCCGCACGATCGATAAACTGGGCAAACAGTTGTATTCTTCCACCGTGATCCCCAACCGCGGCGCGTGGCTGGAGTATGAAACAGATTCCAACGACGTGATGTACGTGCGTATCGACCGCAACCGTAAGTTGCCCGTAACGGTGCTGCTTCGTGCATTCGGCTTTGGCAGCGATGCGCAGATTGTCGATCTTTTGGGTGAGGATGAGCGTATTCTTGCCACCATCGAGAAGGACACCACCAAGACAACGGAGGAGGGGCTTCTTGAAGTCTACCGCCGGCAGCGTCCCGGCGAGCCGCCGACGCTGGACAGTGCTCGTACGCTGCTTGACTCCACTTTTAATGACCCCAAACGCTATGACCTGGCACGTGTGGGACGCTATAAATTCAATAAAAAGCTGTCGATTGCGCAGCGCCTGATTGGTCAGCGTCCGGTGCACGACATCATCGATGCATCTACCGGTGAAGTGCTGGCGCCTGCCGGTGAAGTGATGAATGCGGAGACTGCTACACGTGTACAGAACTGCGGCGTCAATGTTGTGGATGTCGATTGTGACGGCACCAGTGTACGCATCATCGGCAATGGTTTTGTCGATACCCTGGCCTGGATTGATGTTGATTTAAGCCAGGAGGACATGCCCGAGATGGTCCGTTATGAGGTCATCCGCCGCATTTGCGAAGAAAATGAAAGCCAGGAAGACCGCCTGCGTGCCTTCCACGAACAGTTGGGTGAACTTGCGCCCAAGTGCATTCAGCTTTCGGATATTATCGCTTCGATCAGCTATAACCTGAATCTGTTTTACGGTATTGGCCGCATCGATGATATCGATATGCTTGGCAACCGCCGCCTGCGCAGCGTAGGCGAACTGCTGCAGAACCAGATTCGCATTGGCCTTCTGCGCTTGGAGCGCGGCGTGCGTGAACGCATGGGGATCAAAGACATTGAGACGATGACCCCGTTGGAACTGATCAATCCGCGCCCCGTTCATTCTGCAATCAAGGAGTTCTTCGGTTCTTCGCAGCTTTCTCAGTTCATGGATCAGACGAACCCGCTTGCGGAATTGACGCATAAGCGCCGTATGAGTGCGTTGGGTCCCGGCGGATTGAATCGCGAACGGGCGTCGTTCGATGTACGCGACGTGCACTATTCGCACTATGGACGCATGTGCCCCATTGAGACGCCTGAAGGCCCGAACATCGGTTTGATTGGTTCGCTTGCGACCTATGCACGCATCAATAAATACGGTTTTATTGAAACGCCTTACCGCATTGTAGACAAGGCACGTGGCGTGGTTACGGATCGTGTCGCGTATCTGACGGCTGATGAAGAGGAGCGCTATATCGTCGCGCAGGCCAATGAGCAGCT
>JAHZHV010000095.1 GCA_019420085.1 Christensenella sp. | reverse complement strand
GAAACCAGCCAATCGCGCAGGCGGTAATTGACCCGGAAATCGCCCTTTCCCTTTTGCTTCAGCGATCCGGTAATCGCACGGCATGCATCGTCAACCTTCAGTCCGTCAAATTCGCCGGAATTGACAAGGTATCCGTCATGACTGCAGAAAGGCAATTCATCCCCATCGCCGCCATTTGACACGACGCGTTCGATGGGCAAATGGTACTTTGTCGCAAAAGCAAAGTCGCGCTCGTCATGCGCCGGCACAGCCATAACCGCACCCGTACCATACGTAGCCAGTACATAATCGGCGATATAAATCGGAACCTTGCGTCCATTTACAGGGTTGATGCAATACGCGCCGGTGAACACACCCGTCTTCTCCCGTGTGGAAGAAAGCCGGTCAATTTCACTTGCACGCGACGCCATGAGTTTATACGCTTCAACTGCATCACGGCATGCAGGCGTGGTAATCCGATCCACCAGCGGATGCTCCGGCGCAAGTACCGCATAAGTCACGCCAAAGAGCGTATCCGGACGCGTGGTAAATACGCGCATGGATTCATCACAATCCGCGATCTGGAAGACAACCTCGCTGCCCGTAGATTTCCCAATCCAGTTACGCTGCATCTGTTTGGTCTTTTCCGGCCAATCCAGCGTATCCAGTTTATCCAGAAGTTCCTCCGCGTAATTCGTGATCTTCAGGAACCACTGCGTCAGGTTGCGGCGCTGCACAAGGCTGTGACACCGTTCACATGTGCCGTCGCCCATGACCTGCTCATTTGCCAGCACCGTATTACAGGACGGGCACCAGTTCACAGGCGCTTCCCGACGCTCGGCAAGGCCGTGCTTGTACATCTGCACAAACATCCACTGTGTCCACTTATAGTATTCCGGCAGGCACGAGATCACTTCATAATCCCAGTCAAAAGACGCGCCCATGCGCTTTAACTGGCCTTCCATGGTCTCAATATTCTTCATCGTGGAATCTTTCGGATGAATTCCCGTCTTAATGGCATAGTTCTCTGCCGGAAGACCAAAGGCATCAAAACCCATCGGATGAAAAACATTATACCCCTGCATACGCTTAAAGCGCGCCCAACTGTCAGTCGGCCCGTAGTTAAACCAATGTCCCACATGCAGTTTTGCGCCGGAAGGGTAGGAAAACATCTCAAGACAGTACAGCTTGTTGTCCGTGCGTTCACGGTCAAAACTGTAAAGGTGCGTCTCTTCCCAACGCTTGCGCCATTTTTCTTCCATTGCAATCATGTCCACAGGGATATACCTCGCATCCTATTTTGTCAAATATCAGCTTGCCCATCTTACAATAGACCAAAGCATTTTTATCATATTGCAGCACGCGCTGCATGTCAAGAAAAACCCAAAGACCCGTTTAGTTTGTTCAGTGCCGCTGATACAGTGCCGCCACACGCGCCAGCGCTGCATCCACAATGAAGGCTTCATCACGGTATCGTCCCGTCTTGAGCCCATCCTCTGCATCCAGCAAAATCGCCAGCACTTCCTGCGCGCGTGCCTGTCCCGTAACCGAGGCCTGCCTTTTAAGTCCGCGATAGACAAAATTCTGTAAGCCAAGTTCCTTTTCAATGGCCGCATCCGTTATACCGCCTGCATGCAAAAGACAGTAGCGCACAATCAATCTGTATTGACGCGCAATCATATACAAAATTTGAAACGGTTCCACATCGCCGCGTCTGACACCCTCCAGCATTTCATACGCCTTTTGTATCTGTCCCATTGCAAGCGCATCCGTCAGCGCAAAAACTTTTACACTGGAGCGGTCCTGTGTTACAGCCGGTACATCGCCGGCGCCAATATGATTCCTGCCTCTGGCATATAATACCAGCTTTTCCAGTTCACTGGCGACCTCGCCCATCGCAGGGCCTACATAATAGAATAAGATATCTGCCGCTTCGGCATCCATGGAAAATCCCTCTTGCCGTGCACGTGCAAGAATCCAGCTTCGCGCCTGAACCTGATTGAGGGAATCTATCAAAACTTCTTTGGCATGCGCGCTGAGGTATTTTTTCAGGCGGTTATTGCCGGAAACTTTTCCGCGCTGAAAAAAGACAACATGTACATTTTCAGGCGTGTGGTCAAGATACGCCGTCAAATGATCCGTGCCTTTTCGCAATGCATCAGACGACTGCTTTTGTCCCTCGCTGTTGTC
>JAHZHV010000094.1 GCA_019420085.1 Christensenella sp. | reverse complement strand
CGGCACAGGAGCAGATTGCACAGCGGGAATACACGCTTTTTAAGCAGGTACAGGAAGTCGCCTGCCGTGCGCTGGCGCGCATTCAGAAGACGGCCGCTGCTGTAGCGGCGCTTGATGCGTATACAGCGTTGGCGCAAGTGGCGCAGCAGCATGGCTATGTGCGGCCTCAAATCGATGATGACGGTGCCATTGACATTCAGGACGGCCGTCATCCGATTGTAGAAGCAATCAAACGCGACATTCCCTTTGTACCCAATGATGCGCTGCTGGATACGCAGGAAAACCGTTTTTTGATGATTACCGGCCCCAATATGGCGGGAAAATCAACATATCTTCGGCAGGTAGCGTTAATTGTGCTGATGGCGCATATGGGTTCTTTTGTGCCGGCACGAAATGCACGTATCGGGCTTGTGGATAACGTATTTACACGAATTGGCGCTTCGGATGACCTGTCAGGCGGGCAAAGTACGTTTATGCTCGAGATGAATGAAGTGGCGCATATTCTGCAGGCAGCTACGCCAAAGAGCCTGCTGGTGCTCGATGAAGTCGGACGCGGTACGTCTACATTTGACGGATTATCCATCGCCTGGGCGATTACGGAATATATCTCGCAGCAACCGCAGCTTCGGGCAAAAACGATGTTTGCAACGCACTATCATGAGCTGACGCAGCTGGAAGGCAATCTGGACGGCATTAAAAACTACTGCGTTTCTGTCAAGGAACGCGGGCGCGACGTCTTTTTCCTTCGAAAGATTGTACGCGGCAGCGCGGATAAAAGTTTTGGCATCCATGTTGCGCGGCTTGCCTCTTTACCGGAACCGCTTTTGACACGTGCAGCCAAAATCCTGCATTATCTGGAACAGTCTGAATTGAATAAACAGACTAAAAAAATTATTGATGGCAGCGCAAAGGATACGGCGCGTGCGCAGCAGATCGGCATGTTCGCCGATGATACGGCGAGTGTGCAGGTGCTGCGTGAACTGCGGGATCTGGAAGTCTCACGTCTGACGCCGCTTGAAGCGCTCAATGCATTGGATGCATTGCAAAAGAAACTTCTGCATCATGGAGGCGATGTATGAGCGTCATTGCAGTATTGGATCCGCTTGTATCCAATCAGATTGCAGCCGGTGAAGTGGTGGAACGCCCCAGTTCGGTTGTAAAGGAATTAATTGAAAACAGCATTGATGCGGGTGCGACCGCAATTACCATTGAAATTGTTGATGGCGGATTGACGCAGATTAAAATTACGGATAATGGATGCGGTATGAGTGCGGAAGATGCCGGCCGTGCATTTTTGCGGCATGCCACAAGCAAAATCCGTACAGCAGAGGACTTAAGCGGAATTGCAACGCTCGGTTTCCGCGGCGAAGCGCTTGCGGCAATTGCTTCGGTATCCCGTGTATGCATGTGGACACGACAGCATGGTTCCGCCTTTGGAACCAAAATCCAGCT
>JAHZHV010000093.1:797-5790 GCA_019420085.1 Christensenella sp. | reverse complement strand
GGTGCATGGAAAGGGGGACGCACGTTCCATGGCGTCGAAAAGACAGATTTTTGTAGGCAATGTCGCCGTCGGCGGCGGGGCGGAAGTCTCGGTGCAGTCGATGTGCAACACGCGCACTTCGGATGTGGAGAAAACCTGCGCGCAGATTGCGCGTCTTGCGGCGGAGGGCTGCCAGATCATTCGCGTGGCTGTGCCGGACATGGCGGCGGCAGAGGCGCTTTTGCCCATCACGGCGCGTTCGCCGATTCCCGTGGTGGCGGACATTCACTTTGACTGGCGGCTGGCCGTGCGCGCGGCCGAATGCGGCGCGCATGCGCTGCGCGTCAATCCCGGCAATATCGGCGGGCGAGAGAATGTGCAGCGCGTCGCCGACGCCGCGCGTGCAAACGGCGTGCCCATCCGCGTGGGCGTCAACGCAGGGTCATTGGAAAAAGAGCTGCTTGAGACATACGGCCCCACGCCCGAGGCGCTTTGCAGGAGCGCGCTTTCGCATCTTGCGATGCTGGAGCAGGCGCATTTTTACGACGCGGCCGTTTCGATCAAGGCGTCCGACGTGCGCACGACGGTGGAGGCAAACCGTCTCATGGCGCAAAAAAGCGACGTGCCGCTTCACATCGGCGTGACGGAGGCCGGGACGCGGGAAATGGGCATTGTCAAGTCTGCGGCGGGGCTTGGCGCGCTGCTGCTGGACGGCGTGGGAGACACCGTGCGCGTGTCGCTGACGGACGATCCGGTCTATGAGGTGCGCGCCGCGCTGGACATCCTGCGCGCGATCGGGCTGCGCCGCGACGGGGTGGAGGTCATCTCCTGTCCGACCTGCGGCAGGACGCGGATTGATCTTGCGTCGATTGCGCAGGCGGTACAGGCGCGCGTGCGCGACATTCACGTGCCGATGCAGGTTGCCGTCATGGGCTGCGTGGTCAACGGGCCGGGCGAGGCGCGGCACGCGGACGTGGGCATGGCCGGCGGCGACGGCGCGGCGGTGCTGTTTCGCCACGGGGAAATTGTGCGCACGGTGCGCGGGGATACGGACGTCATTTTGGAGGAATTGATGAAGCTTGTGCGCCGCACGGCGGACGAGCTTTCGGCATCCGGACGCGGCTGACGCGTCCGCGGGGGGATTTTTAAAAAACCATGCAGGACAACGGACAACAGACATTTTTACAGATTCTGTGCCGGGCGGGGCTGGACGCGGACGCGCTTTGCGTGTCGCTGCGCGCGGCCCGGCTTGACGTGGCGCAAAAGTGCCTGCACATCGAGCTGGAAGGCGCGGGCGCGGCGCCGCAGGAAAGCTGTCTGCGCGCGCTCAGAAGCGCCGTGGAGGAAGCGGTGCCGGGCGTGCGGGCGGACGTGCGCTGGACGGCGCGCGAAAAAGACGCCTTTGACGCCTCGCGCGCCTGCGGCATGAAGGATCAGATGATCGACTATGCCGACTCCAGGACGCATTGCCGCAGGCTTTTGCAGACGGCCACCTGGCGGGCGGACGATGCGGGAAATGTCGTCATCGTGCCGCGCCTGCCGGATGCGCACGTGATTTTGAAGAAGAAAAAGTGCGATCAGATTCTTTCGGCATGGCTTGCCGCGCGCTTTGAAAACGCGGGGCAGGTGCTCGTTGCCGACGCGGTGACGGAAGCCGAGCCGGACTTTGAAGCGATTGCGCGGGAAGTTGTGCTGCAGGCCGAACGCGAGGCCGCGCGCCGCAAAAAGAAGAAAAAGGAAGGTCCCAAAGTTCTTTTCGGCGTGCGTATTCCGGAAAACAGGACCCAGCCCATTGAAAGCATCGACGAGGGCAGCGGCACCGTGGTGCTGGAGGGCGACGTCTTTGAACTGGAGACGCGCCAGACGCGCGGGGGCAGGATGCAGATTAAATTCAGCATCACCGACTATGCGGCGTCGGCGACCGTCAAGTGTTATATGGACGCCGCGCAGTGCGAGGCGGTGTGCCGCGATCTTCGCGTCGGCGTGCCGGTACGCCTGCGGGGCGACTGCGCCTATGACCGCTTTGAACGCGAGTGCGTGGTCACGGCGCATGACGTGATGGCGCTTGTGCCCAATCGCCGCACGGACAATGCCGAAAAAAAGCGTGTGGAGCTGCATCTGCACACCAAGATGAGCAATATGGACTCCGTGGCGGGCGTCAAAGAGGTCTTTGCCCGCGCCAGGGCGTTCGGGCACGAGGCCGTCGCCATCACCGACCACGGCGTCATCCAGGCCTATCCGGATGCCTACGCCGCCGCGCGCGCCACGGGCGTGCGCTTTCTTGCGGGCGTGGAGGCGTATCTGGTGGACGACGAGGCGCATGTGCAGGATGCGGATGCGCGCTTTGCGCTTTCGGGGCGCTACTGCGTGTTTGACATCGAGACCACCGGCCTTGACGCGGGCCTTGACGCGATCATTGAAATCGGCGCGGTTATCGTCGAAGACGGGGAAATCCGCCAGCGGTATGCAAGCTTCGTCAACCCCGGCCGCGCGATCCCCGAGAAGATCCGAAAGCTGACGGGCATCGACGATTCGATGGTGCGCGACGCGCCGCCGATTGAAACGGTGCTGCCGGAATTTCTGCGCTTTGCGGGCGACGCGCCGTTTGTGGCGCATAACGCGGCGTTTGACACGGGCTTTATCGACGCGGCGAGCCGCCGTCTTGGCTTAAACGGCCAGCGGCCGTCGCTTGATACGCTGTCGCTGTCGCGTCAGCTGGTACCTGAACTGCGGGGACATAAGCTCAACCACCTGACGCGCCATTTTAACGTGGAGCTTGAAAACCATCACCGCGCCGTGGACGACGCGCTTGCCTGCGCGCATGTGATGCTGCATCTGTTTGACATGATCCGCGACCTTGGCGGCACGTGCGTCGAGGACGTCAAGGCGCGCGTGAAAAAGGAGCAGATCGTCTCGGCGCTGCCGACGCATCATACGGTTATCTTTGCCAAAAACCAGGACGGCCTGCGCGATCTGTACGAGCTGATTACCGAGTCGCATCTGCGCTATTTCTACCGCCGGCCGCGCATGCCAAAAAGCCGCGTGGCGGCGCTGCGCAGGAACCTTCTGATCGGTTCGGCGTGCGAAAACGGCGAGGTGTACACGGCCGTGCGGCGCGGCGTGCCGCAGCAGGAGCTGGAACGCATCGCCTCGTTTTACGACTATCTGGAAATCCAGCCCGACGGCAACAACGCCTTCATGCTCAAAAACGGGACGCTTTCCAGCGTCGAGGATCTGCATCGGATCAACCGCGAGATTATCGCCCTTGGCAGGCGCCTGCAAAAGGACGTCGTGGCAACGGGCGACGTGCACTACATCGACCAGAGCGACGCGTATTTTCGGGAGATTCTGCAGTTTTCGCAGGGCTTTGCCGACGAACAGAGCGAGCGGAGCCTGTATTACCGCACAACGCAGGAGATGCTGGATGAATTTGCCTATCTGGATGAGGAGACGGCGCGCGACGTCGTGATCGATGCGCCCAACCGCATCGCCGCGCAGATTGAAAGCATCGTGCCCATCCCCGAGGGACTGCATCCGCCGGTCATCGAGGGCTCCGACGAGCAGATCCGCACGATGGCCTGGGCGCGCTGCCATGAAATGTACGGCGATCCCGCGCCCGAGATCGTGCAAAAGCGCCTGGAACGCGAATTAAACAGCATCATTTCCAACAACTATTCCGTGCTTTACCTGATCGCGCAAAAGCTGGTGACCAAGTCGCTTGCCGACGGGTATCTGGTCGGCTCGCGCGGATCGGTCGGCTCTTCGCTTGCCGCGACGATGTGCTCCATTACGGAGGTCAACCCTCTGCCGCCGCACTACCGCTGCGCCAAATGCCGCTTCAGCGACTTTGACGTGGATGCGGACGCTTACGCCGTCGGGCCGGATCTGCCGCGGCGCAGGTGCCCCGTCTGCGGCGAAGCGCTTGTGCGCGACGGCTACGACATCCCCTTTGAGGTCTTTTTGGGCTTCAAGGGCGATAAAGTGCCGGATATTGACCTGAACTTCTCGGGCGAATACCAGCCGGTGGCGCACCGCTATACCGAGGAGATCTTCGGCAAGGGGCAGGTGTTCCGCGCCGGAACCGTCGGCACGATTGCCGACCGCACGGCGTTCGGGCATGTGCGCCACTATCTGCAGGCGCATAACCGGAACGCCTCCCAGGCGGAGCTTCGCCGCCTGACGGTTGGCTGTACGGGCATCAAGCGCACGACCGGCCAGCATCCCGGCGGCATCGTCGTGCTGCCCAAGGGCGAGGATATCAACCGCTTTACGCCGCTGCAGCACCCGGCCGACGATGCAAAAAGCGGCATCGTCACAAGCCACTTTGAATTTTCCGACATGCACGACACGCTGGTCAAACTCGACATTTTAGGTCACGTCGACCCGACCGTCATCCGCATGCTGGAGGACATGACGGGCGTCAATGCGCGCGCCGTGCCGATTACCGACGAAAAGGTCATCTCGCTTTTTTCCTCGACCGAGGCGCTGGGCATCACGCCCGAGCAGATCGACTGTCCGGTCGGCACGTTCGGACTGCCGGAGTTCGGCACGCCGTTTGTGCGGCAGATGCTTGTGGAGACAAAGCCCACGTCAATGTCGGAGCTGATCCGCATCGCGGGTCTTTCCCACGGCACGGACGTGTGGCTTGGCAACGCGCAGGACTTGATCCGCGACGGCGTGACGACGCTGCGCGAGGCGATCTGTACGCGCGACGACATCATGAACCATCTGATGAAGATGATGGAACCCATCGACGCCTTCAAGATCATGGAGAGCGTGCGAAAGGGCAAGGGCCTCGTCTTAAAGGGCGACGGCGACATGGAGCCCAAAATGCGGCAGGCGGGCGTGGAGGAATGGTTCATCGACTCCTGCAAGAAGATCGGCTACATGTTCCCCAAGGCGCATGCGGCGGCGTACGTGATGATGGGCCTTCGCATCGCCTGGTTCAAGGTCTACCGTCCGGCGGCGTTCTACGCCACGTACTTTACCGCGCGCACCGGCACGGACTTTGACG
>JAHZHV010000093.1:0-787 GCA_019420085.1 Christensenella sp. | reverse complement strand
GGCAGACGCTGTCGCAGTACACGCGCCGCGGCAAGCTCAATCCCAGGGAAAAGAGCATCCAGGCGGCGCTTGAGGTGATCGTCGAAATGCACGCGCGGGGGATTGATTTTGCGCCGATTGACCTGTATCAGTCCGACGCCACGCGCTTTACGCTGTGCGAAGAAGGCGTGCGCCCGCCCTTTACGGCGATTGCCGGTCTTGGCGAAAACGTCGCGCGCGGCATCGTCGAAGGACGCGCGGGCGAGCCGTTCCGTTCGATTGAGGACTTCAAAAAGCGCACGCGCGCAGGCCGCGCGGTGATTGATCTGCTTCGCAGTTTCGGCGTGCTGCACGGCCTGCATGAAAGCGATCAGATGAATCTTCTGGAGCAGCTTGCCCTGTAAAAAAGCGAAAAACACAGGCGCGCAAAGAATTTGTTGCATGTTTTGCGCGCTTGTGTTATACTCTAACAGTATGAATTGGATTCATCGAAACTGCAATACTGCAAGAAGTGATGGAGTGGGAGTTTTTTCCCGCTCTTTCTATGTAAAGGGAACAAATCACACGCAAAGAAAGGGAGGCGCAGCGACGATGGCGTCAAATGTCAGGCAGACTGTGCGGGACATCTGCGAACCCATCGCACGGCAGATGGGACTGTATTTTGTCGATGTGGAGAACGCGCGCATGGGCAAAAGCCGGCTGATCCGCATTTATATCGACCGCGACGGCGGCGTGGATATGGACGCCTGCGAGTCGTTTCACCGCGCGATCGTCGACCCGCTGGAGGAAGTTGCGTACGACTATCTGG
>JAHZHV010000092.1 GCA_019420085.1 Christensenella sp. | reverse complement strand
CCTCATAAACCGACTCAATTCTCGGATTGGGGGCAACGCCGCCCAACTCGACCCATTCGATGCCATTTTCGCGCAGCACACGGCACACATCGTCATAGGCGCCGTTTTTCTTGATGCTGCCGCCGCCATAAACCATCAGCACACGCTTGGTATACGGCAGAATGTCGCCAGCCAGCATGCTGACCTGACCCTTTCCGAAATGCATCTTCGTGGGAATGGAAAGCGTAAAATTGTACATGGTGCGATAACTCCTTTTTTCCTCTGCGCGATCCATGTCGCAGAAAAGATTTTCAAAATAATTATCGCGCCATTTTTAAGTACTGTCAAGCGCCCGTTGACTGCATCGATGCGTCCGCACCACTCATACTGGAAGAATCCACCGGCGGACATTCGCAGCCCTGTGTAGGCGGATAGATCGGCAGTGCAAAGAAGTCGTCGCATACGCCTGCAGCAAATTCGCGGCAGGGAGGCACGCGGCAGAAGCCATAACTGGGAATCAAAAGCTCAACATCCGCCACGACCTTCATAATGGCCGTCAGACAGACTGTAATGCGGAACCGGAATCCGCCGCAATATGTACCTGTGACGCAAACCGCGCCGCTGACCGCTTCAATCGTGTAGGGAATAATCGAATCGTCGGGAACATACAGCACAACGTCTTTTTTCAACGTTACCATGCTTCGCCCCATGCCTTCGCAGCCATTTGCGTCGGAGAACAGCACCTCGATCGGGATATGCATCGTCGCCCGCACGCGCGCCATGTTATCACCCTGCGCAAGACGCGTAACACTGACATCACTCAAACGCGTCTGACCGGGCACACCGCGGCAGGAAATAAATGTAAGCGGTGCCGTAAAGCTGCGATCATTGGGCTGAATGTCCGCAAGATCAAGCGTAACATCTTCCATCTGTACCTGCTGCATGCAGGAATCGTATACTTTTTTAACCTGTACACAAGTGCGTTCGCAAAGACCGTCAACTGCGTTTGTCGTGGGGCCCGGCGAGGGGCATTGTGTGTCGTTGTTATAGTTGTAAAAGGACATACCGGCAACTCCTTTTTAAAATGAATTCCCGCGCCCGGCGGAGAATACCGCGCCGGCGGGTTCTGATACAGGGTATGCACCGCGCGTTTTTTGCGTTCCCCCCACATTTTTTTGAACGTTCCTTTCAAAATAACGCCGCAGCGCTTGTGCACACATGCTGTGGTACCGGCATATGGTAACAGTGTCCTGAAGGAAAGGAGGACGTTTGTTCTATGACAAACCCTACTGAACTGCTTGAAACACCGCAAACCTGCCCCACGGTAGGCTATCAGGCCGCATCGGTCTGCGTGCCGGTCACCGTTACGCCCTTTGCACAGACAGGTGCAACCGTAACCAAGTGCTGCGGCGATCCTGTTGTCACACCGGGTCGCGAAGTCTGCGAAGGACTGAAAAACGGTTCCTGCTTCTTCACGATTACGCAGGATATCTGCGTCGCCGTTCCCGTTGCCTTTGGCGCTGTGGCTACGGTTTCCGACGCATATGTTGCCTGCAATGGTGCTTCTTCCGAAGATATCTGCACGGATTGTCAGAAGACGCCCGTACCCGTTCAGGAATAATGGCTTCGTTTTTCCCGAACGACGCATTCCCCCCATAAAAAACCTTTTGCGGATGCAAAGGCGGCCTGTCCCGGACACGTTTTATGTCCAGGACAGCCGCCATGCAGACAAAGCAGCAGGCGCAGTGGTATTTTCCACTGCGCCCGCTGCTTTTTATCATTTTCACAATTCATTGTCCCATCTGTTTTCCCCTGCAGGAAAATTCTGCTGCCTGCACAAGCCATGCAATCAGCTGTGCATCGATGTGGTCTGTCTGCGATATAAGCACATGATGCGTCCAACGTCTTGCGTTCACCTGTACCGATGCATCCACACGCGCACAATCCAAACGCTGCGGCAGTGAAAACGTAACCGTCAGATACGATGCGGGACGCATGTTCGCCCGCCGCACGGGCAAAAAAGACGCCGCAGCAAACAAATGCCTGTTGCAAAAGGAAATCTGCGTCTTCTTTACTATGATCTGCGTCCCCTGACAATGCCGCAAAATCGCTTCACGCAGATATATATAAATCGGCAATACATCAGCATGTCCATCAAAAAACAGCGCTTCATCTGCCGTTAACTGCTCAAGCAAATCCATACATTTGCTCCCATGTCACGTTTTAGGTTCTGTTTTCACCTGCGCACGCCCTGCCACACCCTGCTGGCGATCGATCGCTTCGCGGGCTTTTTTGCGCTGCAGAATCTCTGCTTCAAAGCCCAGTGTTCCCGGACGGTAATACTCCTTTTTCTCCAGCCCTGCAGGACGGTAATTCTGCGTAACATAATGGCCCGGAAAATCATGCGGATAAAGATAGCCCCTGCCGCGCCCCAGCTTGTCCGCACCTGCATAATGCGTATCACGCAATGCCTCGGGTACATTCTCATGGCGCATATTACGTGCATCCGCTTCCGCTTCGTCAATCGCCATAACCACGGCATTGGACTTTGGCGCCTCACAAACATAGATAATCGCCTGCGCCATCGGCAAACGCGCCTCCGGCATGCCCATCAGGTTCAGCGCCTGCATCGCCGAAACCGCCTGCACCATCGCCATCGGGTCCGCCAGGCCAACATCCTCGCTTGCATGCGCCATGACACGCCGCAAAATCAGGTGCGGATCGCATCCGGCATACAAAAGACGCGCAGCCCATCCAAGCGCAGCTGTGGAATCGCTTCCCCGCAGGCTCTTGCAAAAGGCAGAAAGCATGTCGTAATACAGCGAATCATCCATCGGCATGACGCGCTGCTGCATGGATTCGCAAATCGCCTGCGCATCGATATGCACAACGCCTGTTCCGTCTGCATCCGTGGACAGCGCCGCAAGTTCCAGCGCCGTCAATGCAACGCGTACATCACCATTACTCATATCGGCAAGCTGCCGCACGACGGAATCCGGCATATCGATTTTCATAAATCCAAGGCCGTTTTTTTCATCCGTCAGCGCACGCTGCACGGCCAGCGCCACGTCCGCACTTTGCAGCGCACGAAATTCAAACACGCGGCAGCGCGATACGATAGCAGGCGTCATGGCAATCATGGGATTTTCCGTCGTGGATCCGATAAAGCGAATCGTACCCTTTTCCATCGCAGGCAGCAAAGCATCACTTTGCGCCTTACTCCAGCGATGACACTCATCAAGCAAAAGATAGGTATGCCGTCCGTCCAGACGCAGCCGTGCCTCGGCATCTTCAATCACTTTGCGTACATCCGCCACACCGCTTGTCACCGCATTTAATTTTACAAAAGCTGCACTGGTATGATTCGCAATAATGGAAGCCAGCGTCGTTTTCCCGCAGCCCGGCGGTCCGTAAAAAATACAGCTGGTCAGCGCATCAGCAGCGATTGCGCGCCGCAGCAGCTTGCCGGGGCCGACAATATGTTCCTGTCCGATAAATTCCGAAAGGGTTGTCGGACGCATACGGTCGGCAAGTGGCGCCATCTTCCGCGCAGCCTGCGTAAAAAAATCCATTGCGTCGTTCCTCCTTATCTTCTTGTCATGCTCAGCCAAACAGCGCGCCGCACACGGGCATCACAGCAAGCAAACTGAGCATGGAGACAACCGTCGCCGCACTGGCAAGCTCATCGTCCGCGCCGCAATCCTGTGCCAGAATCGTGCTTTGACTCATGACAGGCATCGCAGCCTGCGTGACAAAGACGCCCGAAATAAAACTATCCACACCAAACAGACGCGCAAATAGAAACGCCAGCACCGGCATCAGCAGCACCTTGCCAATCATTGTATAGATGACTTCATAACGCTTCCATGTGCCGCGCGCCACACCACGGCAAATAACACCACCCGCAACAAGCATCGCAAGCGGCGTACCCGGCGCACCCAGATACTCCGCCGTGCGCATAATGAATGCAGGCGGCTGTATATCCAACCAGACCAGCACCAACGCTGCAACAAGCATCACAAGCGACGGAGAACAAAGAGCCTTGAGCGATGCAAGGGAAAAAAACGGAGTCCGCAGCCCTGCATCCATACGCACACCCCACGCGCCAACCGTCCAGAACGTAATGGTATTACATAAAAAGTACAAAAGCGCCGGCACCGTTGCCGCACCGCCAAACAAGGCCTGCGTCACCGGAAGACCCACGAACACCGTATTGGATGCACAAAAAAGCGCCGCAAACACGCCGTGACGGTTTTGGGGAATACGAAGCAGCCGCGCTGCCAGCCGTCCCAAAAACCATCCCGTCAGCGTGGTAGCCAGCGCCGCACAGATCGCAGGTCCGGCGCTTCTTAGCATCTGTACATCAAAATAGGCCAAAATATTGGTCAGCATCGTCGCCGGCACGCACAGGATCAGCACAATCTTCGTAATCTTCGCGCTGGCATGCTCGTCCAAAATCCCTGCATGCGTCAAAAGATACCCTGTGATCATCAGCGAGAAAAATACAAGCAGCGTATTGACTGTATCGCTCATCACGTTTCCCTTTCCAGCACATTCATGCGCGGATCTATCTTGAGGGCATTGCCTCACCCGGATGTAAAACACGCAGCGCATCCGACACGCAGCATCTTGAAAAACATGTGTCGCATGGACAGTTCCCCCGCGGTGTCACATACCGCGGGGGAACTGTCCATGGATCACATGTCAAACGGCAACGGGCGCGGTACCGATAAACGCGCCCTTCTTTTTTCAATCGACAAATGCACCGTATGCCGCACGCACTGCCGCTTCAAAATCACTGTCCTCAACGGCCAGAATGATGTTCATCTCGCTGGAGCCCTGGTCGATCATGCGGATGTTGACATCCGCCTTGGCCATAGCGCCAAACAGCCGTGCCGCAGTTCCCTTATGGCCTGCCATACCCTGACCAACTACGGCAATCAGGGAAACATTGTGCACAATTTCAATGGAGTCCGGCGCACACACATGCGTCAGATCCGTCAACAGTTTTTCAAAATCGGGAATTGTTTTCTCCTCAATAACGAGCGACAGCGTATCAATCCCCGAGGGCATGTGCTCAAAGGAAACACGATGCAGTTCCAAAACGCTAAGCGCCTTTCTGCCGAAGCCGATTTCGTTGTGCATCATGTTCTTCTCAAGTGTAATGATGCAAAAGCCGCGTTTGCCCGCTACGCCGGTAACAATACCGCGGGAAGCAATCGCCTCGGGCGCAATCCGCGAAACAATGCGCGTGCCGGCATCCTGCGGTGCATTTGTATTGAGTATATGGATTGGAATATTCGCCTGCCGCGCCGGATAAATCGCATCCTCGTGCATAACCGTCGCACCCATATACGCAAGCTCGCGCAGCTCATTATAGGTTACAACCTCAATGGCGCGTGCCTGCGGCACAATGCGCGGATCGGCCATCAGGCATCCGGAAACATCCGTCCAGTTTTCATAGACATCGGCACCTACGCCGGCAGCCACAAGCGAACCGGTAATATCACTGCCGCCGCGGGAGAACGTCACAATCCGTCCGGAAGGCGTCGCACCGTAAAAACCCGGAATAACCGCGCAGGGCACATCCGCAAGCGCCTTTTGCACGGCAACCTGCGTCAGCGCAGCATTAAACGTGCCGTCTTCATCAAAAGCAATGACTTTCGCCGCATCGACAAAGGTAAAGTCCAGATACGCCGCCATAATGCGGCCGTTTAAATACTCTCCGCGGCTTGCCGCATAATCCGGCGCACTTTGAAACAGCATTTCATAACGAACCGTTTCCAGTGCCTCCGCCATACCGGCATCCACGCCCAAGTCCTTCTCGATCTGCAAATAGCGCTGACGGATCTTTTCGAAGGTCGTCTCGTACGTCTGGCGATCGTCACGCGCCCGATAGCACGCATACAGAAGATCCGTCACCTTGATATCGTCTGCAAAGCGCTTGCCAGGCGCTGAAGGCACCACATAACGGCGCGAGGGATCCGACATGATAATCTGCCGCACCTTGGCAAACTGCTGTGCGTCGGCAAGGGAGCTGCCGCCAAATTTTACGACCTTAACTGCCATGGCAAATTCTTATACTCCTTAAAACTTTCAATATTTTGTACGCAGATTTTGCATAAAAACACAAAACCGGCCGAATACGGACGTATTCCGCTTTTACACTATACGCAAATCATTCCCGCTTTGTCAAGCTGCAGCGGACGAATGGCACGCGCTTCCGTATAATAACGTTTTTCTGTTGCCTGCCCAATGGAAAATGTCTTGCGCGGCAGCGCACCTGCCTGTCCGATCATGCGGAAAAACGAATGTTTATCCGTTGCCGGAAGGAAGAAGCCGGCACAACCTGGCCTGGAGGCAAGTGTTCGCAGCGCATCATCACCGTGAATATAGTCAAGCCGCGCGCCGGAACATTCCCGCAGAACGTCATCGAGAATTTCCTGCAGCACATGAACCGCCCAGCGCCCGGCAGGATCCGTCAAAAGCAACGTACCCGCATGGCCTTCCAACAGGCATGGCACACACAACGTATCCGAATCGGCAGAACCTTGCGCCGCGTCAAACCGCACTGTAATACCCCGCTTTTGTCCCGCACGCACCATCGCCTCACACAGCGCCTGAACATCGCAATCCAAAACAATTCGATGAATCGGTGCAAAACACACCGCCGGATCGTGAATATTGACAATCTCGACCATCGCCCAGCGCGCAGGATGATCGCAAGGAGCACCGGCTTTTTTAAGCGCCTCCCAGTGTGCCTTTGCTGCAGCCAGGGAATGATTTCCATCTCCGACAACCAAAAACGGCGCATCAGCACCGTTTCGGCAGCGCGCATCCGCCGCCGCCGTGCAAAATGCATCTTCCAGCATCTGCAAATGTGCGGGCGACGCAATCGCATATCCGCAAAGGCGTCCGCCGTCCATATTCAGCGGAAAATCATACGCCGGCGTAAGATCCTGTGCACAGCGAGCCAGTGTATCAAACAATACGTTGCGCGCATCATCACAAAGAAGCATCACATGAGAAAGTTCCAGCGGCGCATCCTGCCGCACCCGCATACGCGGCGGCACCCGCGAAGCAATTGTCCCCTCCGTGGGGCGAATCACACCGCTGCCATCGGGTTCATAGCAGGTAAGGTCAATCGCCGCAACAACGCCACAGCGTACACCCGAAGCAATCGTACGACGCACATACATCACGCAGGGATCACCCTGACGCAGGATATGCGCATCCAGATACGCATGCATGGTATGTACGGCATCGTCAATGCGCCTGTGCGCATCATCATCCTGCAAATAAACTTCCGGCAAAATCATGCGAAGCGCCGACGGTGCATCGCCGATCAAAGCATCCAGCTGCTGCCAATACGTCCGCTGCGCGGTAAACTGATCACAGGCGATCACAGACCACTTATGCATGTCCACATTCTGCGGCAGAAAAAACCGGGTCGGCGTCACGCCGTAATCGCACATACGCGAAAACTCCTGCATGCCTTTTACTGTCCCTCCTTTACCAGCGTGGGGCATTGTCCGAAACAAAGAACGGGACGGCGCGCACCGCGCCGTCCCGCAACGGAACACATTTTGAAAATCAGACAAGCTCCCACGCAGCGTTCAGCGTGCGCTTGGCGTTGGCAATGACGATCTCCGGATCTTCATCGCCAAAGGGCTTGACCTCAAAGCTGACCGTACGCGGCTCACCCTTTTTCAGGTAACCGATCTCAATGAGAGTACGAAGGAACTCGGCAAGCTCGGGAACATCGTTGGCGCCGCCCGGGAATCCAAAGCGCGGATGCGCATCCCCATAAGCCGGTGTATCCTTGGAAAGCGCCGGATCCACGGCATTTCCCACATGCGCATGAATGATATACGGCGCAACCGGCACAAGAGACGCCTTTGCGCTCTCATGCAGAAGCGGCAGATGAGAAAGATCGACCATCAGTCCAAAATTGCTGCACTCACGGCACATCTCGCGTCCAAAGCGCGCAGCCACTTCCGCCGGCCCGATGATGGAGCATTTGTCCACATCATAATCGAACACCTCCAACGCAACACGCATGGAGCCTTTCTTCTTTGCATAATCGCAAACGGCCTTCGTCGTCTTTTTCAGCTGTGCAAAAGACTGCTCAAACGTCGCATCTTCATATTTGCCGCTCAAAAATGCAAAGCCAAGCGCACCCATCTCGTACGCCTCGTCCACGCCCTCCAAAAGCGTACGCTCCGCGATCAGACGCTTTTCCTCGTCCAGATCATTGGCATTGTAACCCGTCGTCAACAGGCGGGGCTGTGCACCGTAGTAGACACGCATGCCGCTTTCCTTGAGCATCTTGGCACAGCGCTTGCGAACATCGGCGTCCTTAATCCAGGTAACTTCAATGGAATCAAAATAATCATCCAGCGCGATGCGGCGAATCGTTTCCTCGATGGGACCTTCTCCTTTCATCGTCTGCGGATACGCCATGAAATGAATCAGACCTGTGCTGATGTAGCTGCGAATAGAATCCTGCATAAGCGATTGCTGCCTCCTGATTAAATCTTTTTTCCGGAGTTCGTCTCGGATTTGCCTACATTATATCGTCGTAAACATCGATTTGTCAACGCCGCACGCGTTTGACAAGCACGCTTTTATATCGCTATACTGACGAAAAAGGACGCAATATCGGGCATATCACATCGATCGTCAATAAAGGAGGAACCGCCTGCCATGAAACAAACGCACGCAACCCCGCCGCGCGGCAAAAAAACGGCCGCGACGCAGGCGCGCGATACGCGCAAACGCGCATCTTGCAGCAGTTCCGCATCCCGTACAAATGCAAAACCCAAAGCGATGCGCAGCGATAAAAATACCGCATCAAAATCCACTGCAAAAACACAAAATGCAGCCGCGCAACGCCGCAAAGCCGGCATGCAGCAGCGCAGCGCCGGTCCACAGGCGCGCAATAAGACCTATCGACAATCCAAAAATACTGTACGATCGCATCCGACCTCCACACGGCCATACAACACAGCCAAATCCACCCCCCGCACACGCGTAACCATTGTACGCAAAAGCCGCGGACGCGGCATCGCACAGGCAGCGCTTTTAATCGCCGCCGTCTGCTGCGGCGTATTGTTTTTCGCCTTTGGCGGCGGACGCGATGAATCCATCCGCTATCTGGAAGACATTCAAACTTCCTTTTTGCAGGTGGAAGCCGACTTCTCCGGTGAACAAACCGGTGTAACGGCACAGGACGTTCCCCTTTTGATGGATCGCGCTGCGCAAAATGCGCAGCAGCTTGCACAAGACGGTGCAATCGTAGATTACGAAGTGGGGGAAAACTGCGTTTACATGCAGACGCCCGATGGCGGCGGCGTTGTGTATGCACCAACCGTCGCGGACGAGGAAAATCCTGCACCGGCGCAAAGTATGACGCCCCCGCAGGCAACGCTCCCCATTCAAAGCCTGCCGCCTGCACAAAGCATCCTGCCAACGGAAAGCCTGGCGCCAACGCAAAGCATCCTGCCGACGCAAACCGCATTGCCGTCTCAAAGCCCGGCTTCCAGTCAAACGGTACTGCCCACGCAACCCCTGCTTACGACATCGGCGCGTGTGCTGTGCCTGCAGCCAAGCTACGATATGTTTTTATGGGCCTTTACAACACAGCAGCTGGAACAAATCGACAGCGCCGCCGCCGGATTCGGTTCCCTGACGGGTTACGCATTTGATCCCGCAAAGGACGACCTTGACAATGCAGCAGTGGATCTTGCCGCGGCAAAATCAATCGCCGGATGCAGTGTTGTCATTTGGGAGGGACACGGCGGATATACGGATACGACGCACTCGTTTCTGTTCACCGGACAAAAATACACAGACGACTTCTATCAGAAAAACCGCGATGATTTTATAAACGGCAATCTGATCGCTACAACAGACGGCTATGTGGCCGTCACCGCCGGCTTTTTTGAAACATACCTGCCGGAAAACAGCCTTGACGGCGCGCTTGTATATCTTGCCACATGCAGCAGCTGCCGTGACGATACGCTTGTGCGCACCCTGCTTGATAAAGGCGCACGCGCCGTATATGCCAACGACGGCGTAATCTATACCATCTACAATTACGCGATGCTTACCCGCATCAGTGCACTGCTTTGCGGTGTGCAGGGTGAACCGCTGTCCACCGGCGAGGCGCTTTCTGCGGCACAAGCCGAATACGGATACATTGACAACTGCCTTTTAACACCCAATCCAGGCGCACAAACCAACAGTACAACGGTTCGCCTGTTCGGCGACCGTGATATGCGCTTTGATCCCATGACATAAGCAGCACAGAAAGGAACACATGAAACCAACTACTTCCAAAATCATCGTTTACATCATCACCCTCGCCGTCAGCATTGCCTATATTTTCATCGGACATGCCATTGCCACGCGGCATGCCTTTGAAAGCGGCGAACCGACCTACGAAACTTACCGCGCCCGTGTGGAAACAGCGGACCAGATGCCGACGCGCTTTTTTGATGCGTCGGTTTCCAGCGACGGACAGATTGAAGCGGTTCATTTCACGGCGCGCATCACGTCCGGTGATCTGAAGGGCATGCGCATCGAAGGTCAGCAGCAAATGGAAACCTACTATTCCACCAACCGCAAATATGTCGAGCCGGGAGATAAAATACTTGTCATGCAGGCTACAGACGCTACCGGCCAGCAGGCATGGCTATGGCTTGAGTACGTGCGTACCGATGCGCTGATTGTCTTTGGCGCATTGTTTTGCATCGCACTGGTAATCTTCGGCCTCGGCAAAGGCGTCAACACGCTGATTTCTCTGACGTTTACCTGTCTTTCCATCTTTTATGTGTTTCTTCCGGCCATTCTGGCAGGAGAAAACCCTTACACGTGGTCCATTATCACCTGCCTTTACATCACACTGATGACATTGCTTCTGGTCAACGGCGCATCCAAAAAAAGCTTTGTGGCAGGTATCGGCTGTTTCTCCGGTACCATGGCAGCCGCGCTTTTGATGTGGCTGATGGACTCCATCATGCATTTAACCGGCGTACTCAATGATGAATCCATTTATCTGCTGCTGCTTGAGACGGATTATCCAATCAACTTAAAGGGTATTATTTTCGCCGGCGTCATCATCGGCGCCGTCGGCGCAATCATGGATGTGTCCATGTCAATTACCTCACCGCTGTTTGAACTGTATGACCATATGCAGGGCAATATTTCCGCCATTGAGCTTGTCAAAAGCGGCCTTCGCATCGGACGGGACTTTATGAGTACGATGTCCAACACGCTTGTTCTGGCCTACATCGGCTGCGACCTTTCGCTGGTGCTGCTGTTGATGGCATACAACACCTCATTCCTTGAGATGATGAACCGTGAAATGCTCGTTACGGAAGTCCTGCAGGCCATTACGGGAAGTTTCGGTATCCTGCTGACGATTCCGCTTGCTTCTGTGGTGTGCGCCATCGTCCTGTGCGGCCCTCTGCGCGGCAATCGTACGCGCGCCCGAAAGATTTCCGGTCTTTCCAATTACGATCTTGCCGCGCCGCGGCATGGCAGGCGTCCTGCAAGCCGTCCGCAGGTATAAATGCTGTTTTTTCTGCAAATGAAAAAAGACGCGCCGCACGGCGCGTCTTTTTCTTTCCTTTTCAATTGCAATGCCAAAATCCATATGCGCTTTGATGTCTCTCCCTGCAATGATACTTGTTTCATAACCATCTTTTTTGCAGCGAATGCACAATCACATACAATTACAATTTTCGAAATCCGTCGATCAGTTCCATTTTTGTATGAACTGTCCCCTCCAACACTTTACCAATAAACGAACCTTTCGTCGTGCAAATACCATGGTTAAATTCCACTGTCACCGTCATCCTCGGCGCACCAAGTTTAAACTTTTCCTCTTTCACTGAGAATCGCAATATTTCCAACCCCCTGCCCCATAAAACCCCTTTTGAACGCAAAAATTGCCTCTTCATCCGTCATCGAATAAGAAAATTTTTCCATTGATTTGCCTTCCTTTCATTCGTAATAATTTCCAACGTATATCACAATGGCTACAACCATAAAAACATTCAGGTGATTTTATGAATTATCGCGAAAGAATTAAAAATGCTCGGGAAGATCGAGATTTAACGCAGGCGCAAATTGATAGAATTCTTAACAAGTCGCAGCAGGGATATAACCATATCGAAACAGGACGCGCAGAACTGGAAATAGAGGATTTGATCCTGCTTTGCAAATTCTATGACCTCTCGGCAGATTATCTGATTGGTCTGATTGATAAGCCTGTCTCTTATCAAATGAAATAAACATTACGACTTGATTGCAAACCAGCTTCTTTCATGCAGATTGCCACATTTTCCATTTGCAGACCTGATGCACCGTGCTATACTGAGCATAATACAGATTTTGGAACGACAGCAAACACACATGGAAAGGAGTCCATTTATTTTTATGAAGCAAAAGCATCTGATCGTCGTCAGCGCCGACGCGCTCGTATTTGAAGACTTGGAGTTTGCAGCGCAATTGCCGGCGTTTTCGCGTCTGCTCACCAACGGCGCATGTATCCGCCGCGTTCATTCGATCTATCCGACGCTGACGCATCCGATCCATGCATCCATCATGACGGGCTGTCCGGCAGGAGAAACAGGCATCATTGCCAATGAGGAATTCATTCCCGGCTGCCTGGACCGGCCATGGTTCAACCGTCTTGATCAGGTGCGTTGTGAGACAATTTTCGAAGCGGCCCATCGGGCAGGGCTTTCCACCGCCGCCTGCCGCTGGCCTGTTACCGCAGGCGGCGGCGCACATATCGACTACCTCATTCCGGAAGTCATGGGAGCGGATATGCGCGGCCATGAAGATGACCCGCAAAGCGTCTACCGGGCGCTCGGCACAAGCGAATGCGTCATGGATCTTGTCGGCGAAGCACTGACACGCTACGGCTGCGGCAATGCGCATCCTGCCTATGACGAATTTGAAATCTGGTGCGCCGCACAGATCATCCGGCGTTACAAGCCCAATGTGCTGTTTACGCATCCCGGATTCATCGATGGGGAGCGCCACCGCACGGGTCTTTTTTCCGATGCGGTACGCGAATCCCTCCGCGTCACCGACACGTGGCTGCAAATGCTGCTTGACGCCGTACGCGATGCCGGAATTGAAAACGAAACCGATTTTGTCGTGCTCAGCGATCACGGCCATCTGGATATCTGCCGCAGCGTCTGCCCCAATGTCTTTCTGGCAGACGCAGGATTCCTGCGCATGGATGAAAACGGCAATCTTGCCGACTGGGACGCCTACTGCAGCAGCTGTGCGCTGTCTTCGCAGGTCTATCTGTCCGACCCAGACGATACAATCCTCGCCGGTCGTGTTGAACGGTTTCTGCGCGATCTTGCAGCAGAAGGCCTCTATGGCTTTTCGCAGGTTTTGACCCGGGAGCAGGTCAAAGCCCGCTACGGACTTGACGGAGATTTCAGCTTTGTACTGGAAACCGATGGATTTACGACATTCTCCGACGACTGGCGCCGCCCCGTGGTTCGGCCGCTGGATGAAACAGACTATCGATTCGGCCATTCCACGCACGGGCATATGCCCGAAAAAGGTCCGCAGCCGCCATTTCTTGCGATGGGTCCATCCTTTATTCCCGGCGCCGTAATGGAAACGGCCGATCTTCTGGGGCATGCCCCGACATTCGCCCGCATTCTTGGTGTATCACTGCCAAAGGCGCACGCACATGCACATGAAGCACTTCTTCGCGTATAACGTATCGTAAAAATCAAAAAGCTGCTTCTCCCAATCGGAGAAAGCAGCTTTTTTTCATCCATTTTTTTGCATCCTTCATGCGCTGTGCCGGTAGAAAATCCGCGTCACCGGACGCAAAATCAGATTGCGCTCATAGTCATTCATCCCAAACAGCCACATACTGGCGCCAAACAAAACGACATACAACACACCATAGCCAAGCATGCGCGTCCAGGTGGAAGTATCGCAGTAAAGATAAATCAACGTACCTGCAATCAGCGGCACAACAAGACCGCGGCACATCGACAGGATCTGACGCCAAAAATACCGCATATCAAGATGAATGCGTTTTTGATAATAGATATTCATCAAAAGTCCGTTTCCGATCACGGTAACGGTAAACGTACCGATCGCCGCGCCAAGTGGTCCATAGACGCGAGACAAAGGAATGGAAATGGCAATATTGACGCCGCACAAAATCAGATACAGGATTGAGCGGAATTTATGCATATTTTTGGCCTGCTGAATGCTGATACCAAGGTACTGTACGCCCGGCACAAGATTGGCTGCAAACAGCAGCACGCCGCAAAGATACGCATCGCTTGCCATGTATTCCCTTCCGGCCCATTTACCGATAAAATTCTGTCCAAAGACCACAAATCCGGTCAGGATCAGGGAAACGATCAAAAACTGGATCCGTCCCACGCGCGTAAAAAGATCAGTAAACTGCCAGTCGTCCGCGCCGGAAGAGGCCATGCGATGCACATACGGCGTAAAGACATCCGAAACGGTAGTAGACATGGAGATATAATACTGATTCAGCTGTTCGGATACCGCATAAATGGCAACCGCAACGCTGCCGACGGTTCCGGCAAGGACAATGCGTCCCATGCTCCAGTTAATCTGATTGACGACCGTTCCAAGGAAAATATAGGAGGTATAAATCAATATCTCCCGCACAAGCATTCGGTCCATCCGTCCGATTGAAAAACCGATGTGCAGTTTTTTAAAGCAATAGAAAACCTCACAGCTGCCGATCAGAACCGTAATTACCGTCGTGGCAATGACGATACCCACGGAATCATATCCCATCAAAAGCAGCGGAATGGCCGCAAGCGGACTTGCCACCTGCTTTAAAATCGTCATCAACCGCGCAAAGATATAACGTTCATTAACCGTAATATTGGATGTAAACAGTGTAATGGGGAACGTCAGCGCCGTATTCACGATCAAAATGCGCATCAGAATGCGCGCCTTTTCAATCTCCTGCGCGGTCAGTTTCGCACCGATCAGTACATCCGCATATTTGACAAGCACCGCACCTGCCACCACGGAAAGTGCCGCAATAATCAGATAAAAGCAAAGATACAGTCCGTTCAGCCTGCGAATGCCTTCACGGTCGCCCCATGTCTGATAACGCGCATAAAAGCGCGCAAACGCACCGTTTAAGCCGAACTGCATCAGTGAAAGATAGGAAATAAACGCAAGGGCCGTATTGTATACGCCATATTCGCTTTGCCCCAGAAGGCGAAGCATCAGCGGCGTGTACAAAAGCGAAATAACCGTAGCAAGCCCCGCGGAAATGTAGGACAGAATAACGCCTGCCTTTCGCTGATTGCCCATAAGCCCGTTTCCCTCCGTCGAAATTTTCAGAATATCCGCTTTTTTTGTGAATAAAGGTGACTATAGCACGGCGCATGCGCTTTCGTCAATTGCACCGGCACGTCCTTCTACGCACGCGAAGAATGACAGGCAAGATACAGAATCTGCCGCTGCGCCGCCAAACGCTCCAGCAAAACGCGCGCACGTTTGAGGTTTTTATCATCCAAATTGGCAAACGGATCATCCAGCACCAGGAAGACCGCTTCACCGGAAAACATCGCATCGCATAACGCAAGGCGCGTACAGATATCAAAGACATCGCGCTGGCCGCGTGAAAAATGTCCGTAATCGCGGCTCTGACCTTCTACGATCGCGGAAACGTGAAAATCCGCGTCGATCTGCAATGCGCTTTCGTCCATGCCGGTAACAAGCGCCGCGTATTTTCGCAGGCCATCCTGCATCAGCGACAGGTAATTGGCCCGCAGCGCGTCAAATGCCTGGGAAAGATATGTACGCGTATCTTCCAGTACGCGATACTCCCCGCTAAGGCGCGCACATTCCTGCGTCAGCATCGTTTCTTCCGCCGTCAGCTGCTGCAGCTGTTCGGCCTGTTCACTCAGCTCGTCCGCCTCGCGGCAAAGCAGCGCATACTGCTGCCGCTTTTCCTGCTGCTGCATGCGCAGTTCTTCTTCTTTTTGCTGCAGCTGTGCAAGATCCTGACCCTGCGGCTTTGCCTGAGAAAGAAGACGTGAGACGTCCTGTCCGCTTTCATACTGCATAAGTGCCTCACAGGCATCACGATACGCCTGATATGCCCTGTCGCAGCGCTGCATGCCCTCACGAATCGCACGCAGGCGTTCTTCTTCATCGCCAGAAGTATGCGCACCATACCTTGCAAAGAATGCGGCTGCCTGCTGTTCCAACGTACGCGCCTGTCCGGAAGCCTCTGCCATGCGCTGCCTGGATGCATCCCGTTCATTAGACAAAGCACGATACATCGCCGCAGCATCGGAAAGCGCCATGACGGCCGCAGCATAACTGTCCGAAACCTCCTGGTGCATGGAAGATAAAAATGCATCCAGCTGCCGGCAGGAATCCTGCTGCGCCTGTTGCTGCTGCTGCAGCGCAGAAAGCTCCGCTTCCAGTTCCGCATAGCGCTGGCAAAGCGCCGTCACCTTTTCAAGCCGCGCCGACAGCGGCGCATCGCTTTTTATCGCTTCATCCGTACAGCATGAAACAAACTGTTCCACCGTATCGCGTGCAGATGCACTTTGTGCCTGAAGCGTTCTATCTTCCACTTTATGGATATGCCACCGGCGAATCAGCCTGTATGCAGCATACCCACCTGCCGCAACACCGCCGGCAAGCAGGCTCCATCCCGGTATTGGCAGCGTAAATACCAGCGCTGCACCGCCAAGAAGCGCCATCAAAGATATGGCAAGCAGCACCATATCAACTTTTTTTATCCGCGCGGGCGGTGTATTTTTCTTTGCCGTACCAAAAAAGGCCTGCTGCAAAAGCTGCGTCATTTCCATACAGCTTTGCGGATCGGGTACCGCATCGCGAAAGGACGCTGCGATATGCGCCTGCTGTGCAACGATTTCATCGCTGGCCTGTCCCATCCGCTGGCGCAGCTGATCGGCATGCACCGCCTGTTCAAGCCATGCGCGCAGCGTCTCTTCCTGCGGCACACCCTGACTGAATCGCTCTGTCAAATGAGCAAGGCGCGTAAAATCCGAAAGCGCCATTGCACCGGCAGACAGTGCACGGGCATGCCGCGCCTGCGCCACAAGCGCCTCTGCTGCATCCAGCTGTCCGGGTTCCGGCACGCCGTTTGGAAAGAATGCGCGCGCACTGTCAAGCACCTGCTTGGCCTTATCCCTGCGCACGCAAAGCAATTGCCACGCCTCAAGCCGCGCCAGATCTTCCCCTGCACGTGCGGCCTGCGCCGCCTGCAGGCGAGTTTGTTCCAGTGCCTGTGCAAGCGCGCGTTCCTCTTTTTCCAGTCCCGCAAGCTGCACGCGCAACTGCTGTTCACGTATAAGTTTTTCCCGACAAACACTCTGCGCTGCCTGCACCTGACGAAGACGCGCCTGTGCATTCGGTAAAAGGCCGCGCTTTTGCGCATTCTCAATTTGCCGCTTTCGTTCATCCAGCGCATTGCAGGCACGCGTATATTCCTGCAGATCTTCGCTTTGACCGCCGCCAAGCCGCGCAGTAATTGCCGCATTCTGAAAAAATGTCGTAGCACGCTGCGGATGCCAGATACTGCGTTCATAAACCTCTGCATCCACACCGAAAACAGCCTGTCCAACCTGATCGCCGAAGCGCGTACAGGCAAGCTGCGTCGACAAATCAAATACACGCAGCCGATCCTGCGCGGGCCGGGCGCCAAACGTGCGTTCAATGCGGTAACTGCCCTGTGCGTCGGAAAAGCTCAGCCAGCCGCCGAACACACCGCCCTGCCACGGCATGTATTTTTTTCGCTCATTATCCTCCAGATTTTTGCCCCTTCCGGAAGACAGACCGTAAAACATGGCCTTAATAAATGCGGCAAGCGTCGATTTGCCCGCACCGTTTTCCTCCAGCACGACATTCAACCCATCGTGAAAATCATATTCCCTTTCATGCAGCGTACCAAAATTCTGCACATAACAGGCAATCAGCTTCACAGCGTCACCTCCCCGCCGCCCAGCACGCGCAGCCCGCAGGCGATGACGCGCTGTTTTTGTTCTTCATCAAGCGCACTGTCGCGCACAATGCGCACAAACGTACCCGTTAAACTATAGTTTTCATCCAACGCATGCAAATCCACACGCACGCGCGTATCGTCATGCAGCCGCGCAGCGAAAAAACGTCCGCGCAGCAGCTGCAAAAGATATTCCGTATCCTTTTGCAGCGCCGCATCGCACTCTCCCTTGAGCGTCAGACGCACCATATCCTTCTGCGGAATATCCGAAACCGCCGCAAGTACCGCCTGCTCCACCTGCTGCATCGTGCGGCAATCGCGCAGGTCTGCGCTTCTTGCATGCATCGTGCGAAGCGCAAAGGGAACAAAGCGGGCCGCTATGCGCTGTACGTCCACGTTCAATTCAACAAATCCCTTAACGCCGCACTCATCAAACCCGCGGCCTTCCAGGCAGCCGCTGTAACACCATGTGCCGCGTGTATCCAATTGCCCGGTTCGATATGCATGCAGATGCCCCAGCGCCAGATAATCAATATTCTTACCGGCAAAGTCCTTAAGCGCCAGTTCCTGTCCCATCGTCTTGGGCGCACCGATATTGCCATGCAGCACGACAATGTTCACGTTTTGCGCATCCAGCTTCAGCCGTGCAGGATAAGCCGCATCGTCCTTTTTCGGATCACACAGCGCAATTGTCACAGCACCCACCCGCCGCAGCAGCCACTGTCCGTCACGCGGCGGCACCGTCAAGTTGGGCACGTCCTGCGGCGGCACCGCTGCATCATGATTTCCGCGCGCATAAAAAAATTCAATTTCCGGTGCGCTGCGCATCAGATCAAAGACATAATCGCGCGTGCGCGCCGGCACCACACCTGCGTCAAACAAATCACCTGCAATGATCAATGCACGCACGTCATTTTCCTGCGCATAGCGCACAAGCGCACCAAAACGCGCCAGCAGCTCATCGCGGCGCTGCCGCGCCTGTGTGGCGGACAAACTTGCCTCAAGCGCCGAAGCAAGATGCACGTCGGCGCAGTGTATGATCTTCAAAGTTATCACCTCATCGTGCCCTTTATGTGATTATTTTATACCAGATTCGACCTGCCTTGCAAGAAAACGTGGGCGCAGGTATAATTTTATACAGGAACGTTTTTGCCGCGCATGGCGGGGCAGGCGGAAAGGACTTCTACAAGATACAAAAAACACATGCAGATTGAACTGATTCCTCTTTTTTCCGGCTCAACCGGAAACAGTATTCTCGTACGCGCCGGCCGCACACAGGTGCTTATCGATGCAGGCGTTTCGGCACGGGCTTTGACCCAGGCCGCCGCGCAGGCGGGCTGCGACATCCGAAGCATCGACGCGCTTTTAATCACGCACGAGCACACCGACCATATTCGCGGAGCCCCCATGCTTGCCAAACAATACGGGATACAGATTTTCGCAAGCGAAGGTACCTGGCGCGCCATGCGCACAAAGTTCACACATACGAAAAACTTGATTCCCGTACAGCTTCCCGGCGGCGCCTTTTATATCGGCAATCTTTGCGTGGAGCCCTTTGCGCTGTCACATGATGCGGCCGAACCGGTCGGCTACGTTTTCTATTGCGGCGGCTGCAAGGCCGCCGTGGCAACAGATACCGGCTATGTTTCGCGCGGCATGATCCGCGCGCTGGAGGGTGTGCAAAGCATTGTGCTGGAATCCAACCACGATCCGGATATGCTGCAAAACGGACCGTATCCCTATGTCCTGAAAAAACGCGTTGCTTCACGCAAGGGACATTTGAGCAATGCGGACTGCGCACGCGTACTGGCGCATCTTGCCCAACACGGTCTGACACAGGCGTATCTTGGACATCTGTCCCAGCAAAACAACGATCCGCAGCTTGCGTTATCCGTCAGCCGCGCGGCGCTCCTGGACGCAGGCGTGGATCCTGACCGCGCGTTTCAGCTGCAGGTAGCCGCGCCGCAGTGCTTTGCCTGTGATACCGCTGTAACGCTGTCTGCCGCAGCGCTTCGCCGCTGAATACAATCCGCTGCTTTACAAAAATGACATCAAGGAGGTTTGTTCTATCATGACACAACCGGAATCAAACCCCATGGCCGCACCGCCGATGCTCAAGCGCCGCCTTGGCATCACTGCCTGTGCGCTGCTTTTGCTGGTGATGGCCGCTGCGCTGACACTTTTAAACGGCTATTGCGCCTATTATAACGTTTCTTTGCCGTTATATGTCAGCATTGCTTTTGAAGTGTGCATCGTCCTGTTTCCGGCGCTGATGGTGATTGCGCTGTCCCAAAGCAGCGTACCGCACGCACGCATGCGTGCAAAACGCACGATTCTCATAATCGGCATGGGTATAACGGGCTACATGCTGACGCCGTTTTTAACGCTTGTGTGGACGATCATCTGGACGGCAATCGGCGGCGCAGCCCCCGAAAGTGCAACCGCCATGGTCGATCTTGTGGGCAACACACCGTTCTGGCTTTTGTTTGTCGCAATCGCACTGACGCCCGCCATTTGTGAAGAGTTCTTCTTCCGCGGTGTGCTGATGAAAAGCATGTCCCACAATCCAACCGCCGCCATCTGCATTTCCGCCGCACTGTTTGCATTGATGCACTTTGACATGAGCAAACTGTACGCAACCTTTGCGCTGGGGCTTTTTATCGGCTGGGTCGTCATGCGCACCGGGAATTTGTACGCCGGCATGCTGCTGCATTTGATCAACAACACGGCATCTGTCATATTGCTCAAACTCTCCTGGCAGCTTTCCCAGTTTCCGGCATTTCAGAATCCGGCATTGGCACAGGAGTTCTTCATGCGTTCGCCGCAGCTTGCCGTTCAGGTATCGCTGGTGGGTGTGGCGGCAATCCTTCTTCTGCTGTTTGGACCGCCGCTGTTCATTTTATGCCTGTCGCTGTTCATCCAGGATACGCGTGAGGACGCGCGCACGCTGCATCGCACGGCGCTGCTGCAGGAAAACACACGCGCGCCCTTTGGCAAGACGCTGCTTGCCGTTACCGGCATTGCCATGTTTGCCGTAGCGCTTCTGACAAGCGGGGTGTTTTCCCTTTGATGCGCATCCTGCTTTTAAGCATCGGTAAACTGGATCGTACGATGTTTGCTCCCGCCGCGGCAGAATACGAAAAGCGTCTGAAACGCTACTGTGATTTTTCCGCACTTGCCCTTCCGGAAGGACCACAGGCACGAAATGATGGAGAAATCGCACGCTGCCTGCAGGAAGAAGGCGCCAGAATTTTGTCACACATCCGTCCGGATGACTTTGTTGTGACGCTTTGTATCGATGGTGCGCAATATGACAGTATGGCGCTGGCACGCAAAATCGGTCGGCACCGTGATCTGGACGGCCGGCCGCTTGTGTTTGTGATCGGTTCGTCCCACGGACTGAGCCATGCCGTGCTGCAGCGGGCAAATGCGCGTCTTTCCATGTCGAAGATGACATTCCCCCATCAGCTTGCACGCGTGATGCTGTGCGAACAGCTCTACCGTGCCTTTACAATTTTACAGGGACAGCCTTACCACAAATAACGATAAAAGGACGGTGCGTAAAAACATATGGCCGACGCCTTTATGCAGGAAGCGCTTCTTGAGGCGCAGCAGGCCTTCGACGAGGATGAAATTCCCGTCGGCGCGGTCGTTGTGCGGGCCGGGCGCATCATCGGCCGGGGGCATAACCGGCGCATGCAGCGTCATGATCCTACGGCGCATGCCGAAATGGAAGCCATCCGTGATGCCGCGCGCAATATCGGCGACTGGCGGCTCAACGGCTGCAGGATGTATGTCACGCTTGAACCGTGCGCCATGTGCGCCGGGGCGATTGCGCAATGCCGGCTGGACGCAGTGATTTTCGGCGCGTTTGACGATGCCTTCGGCTGCGCCGGCAGTCGGCTTAACCTGCCCTGCGACGCACGTACGGGCGGACGCACACGTGTGGCCGGCGGCCTGATGCAGCAGGAATGTGCCGACCTTCTGCAATCCTATTTTGGCGCACGCCGCGAAAAAAAACACAATGCCAAAACATAAACTTTGCTGCGCGCACCCCTTTACAAAAGGGTGCGCGTTTCCTATAATAATTCTGCACCAAACGCAATGAAGGGGACGGTGTAAAATATCCTGTCTTTTGCAGCAGAGAGCCGCGGCAGCTGAAAAGCGGCGCACAAATGGGATATTCTTCAGGTTCTTTATCCTGCACCCATCACCCCGGAGCGGACGGATCGAAGCGCCGCGCAGAATCTTTGCGCAGCGGATATGAGGTTCGTACGGCATTTTCCCGTTATGAAAACAAAGCGCACGCCGGCATTTTTCGGTGTGAAGGATGGGTGGTACCGCGCAAAAGCCACGGCTTTTTCGTCCCGTTGCAAGAATCTGACTTCGGGAGGAAGGGGCTGTTTTTTTATTTTTAAAAACAGCGCAATTTCATCCCTGCGACAGTTTGGAAAGGAGATCTTACGCGCCATGTACAAAAAAGTGCCTACGGATATGAACTTCGTCGGCCGCGAGCAGGAAGTGCTCGAATTCTGGAAGCAAAATCATATCTTTGAAAAAAGCTGTGAACACCGAAGCGGAGGGCCGGTATTTACCTTCTACGATGGACCGCCTACGGCGAACGGCAAGCCGCATATCGGTCACGTACTGACCCGTACCTTTAAGGATATCATTCCCCGCTATCGCACGATGAAGGGATATCACGTCCTGCGAAAGGCCGGTTGGGATACGCACGGACTGCCCGTTGAGCTTGAAGTGGAAAAAACACTTGGCATCGACGGCAAGCCGCAGATTGAAGCCTATGGCGTAGAACCGTTTATCCAGAAATGCAAGGAAAGCGTCTGGAAATACCTGTCCGAATGGGAGGTCATGTCCGACCGCGTCGGTTACTGGGCGGATATGGAAAATCCATATGTGACATACCACAACGACTACATTGAGTCGGAGTGGTGGTCCTTGCGTCAGCTGTGGGACAAGGGGCTTATCTACCACGGTCACAAGGTTGTTCCTTACTGCCCGCGCTGCGGCACGGCGCTGTCCAGCCATGAGGTTGCGCAGGGTTACAAGCGCGTCAAGGAGACTTCCGTCACCGTACGCTTCGCCGTCATCGGGCAGGAAAACACGTACATCCTTGCCTGGACGACAACGCCCTGGACGCTGCCTTCCAACATTGCGCTTTGCATGAACGCCGATGTTTCCTACGTCAAATGCCGTGTGGGCGACGAATACCTCATCCTGGCCGAGGCGCTGGCGCCGTCCGTGCTTGGCGAAGGTTATGAAATCGTCGAGCGCTACATGGGACGCGACCTGATCGGCATGTCCTACGAACCGCTGTACGACTGGGCGCATGCCGACCGCACGCGCGGTTACAAGGTCGTCTGCGACCCGTATGTCTCTTTGGAAGACGGTACAGGCGTCGTACACAATGCGCCTGCCTTCGGTGAAGACGACGCACGCGTCGGCCGCGACAACAACCTGCCCTTTATCTGTCTGGTCGATTTGCAGGGCAGGTTCACGGACGAATGCGAAATCGCCGCCGGCAAATTCGTCAAGGACGCCGACGCCGACATCATCGCAGATCTGAAAGCGCGCGGCCTTTTGTTCGCGGCGCTTCCCTACGAGCATGACTACCCCTTCTGCTGGCGCTGCGATACGCCGCTTTTGTACTACGCACGCGCGACGTGGTTCGTACGCATGTCGTCGCTGCGCGACGAGCTTTTGAAAAACAACGACTCCGTCAACTGGATGCCTGATTCCATCCGGACCGGACGCATGGGCAACTTCCTTGAAAACGTCATCGACTGGGGTCTTTCACGCGACCGCTACTGGGGAACGCCGCTTCCGATCTGGGAATGCGAATGCGGCTACCGCCACATGGTCGGCAGCATTGAAGAACTGCGCAGCATGGGGCGCGATGTGCCAGAAGATATCGAGCTGCACAAGCCTTACATTGACCAGGTACACCTGGTCTGCCCCAAGTGCGGACGCGATATGACACGCGTACCCGAGGTCATCGACTGCTGGTACGACTCCGGTTCCATGCCCTTTGCACAGTGGCACTATCCCTTTGAAAACGAGGATAAGTTCCGCGAAAATTATCCGGCAGACTTCATCAGCGAAGCTGTCGATCAGACGCGCGGCTGGTTCTATACGCTGCTTGCCATCTCCACGGCTGTGTTCGGACGCGCGCCGTTTAAAAACTGCATTGTCCTTGGACACGTCAACGACCGTGACGGCAAGAAGATGAGCAAACATCTGGGCAACGTCATCGCACCGTCTGAGATCCTGGACAAACAGGGCGCCGACGCTGTGCGCTGGTATTTCTATACCTCCTCCGCGCCGTGGCTGCCCAGCCGCTTCTCCGCCGAAGCAGTCAGTGAATCACAGCGTAAATACATGGCCACATTGTGGAATACATACGCCTTCTATGTGCTGTATGCAGATATCGACAATGTCGACCCGACCAAGCTTGCATTGAGCGACAATCCCAATGTCCTTGACCGCTGGATTTTGTCGCGTCTGAATACGCTTATCCGTCAGGTAGACGAGGATCTTGACGCCTACCGCATTACGGAAGCAGCGCGCCGCATGAACGAGTTTACCGATGCGCTTTCCAACTGGTATGTGCGCCGCGGCCGTGAACGCTACTGGGCCGGAGAAATGACGCAGGATAAGTCCGATGCGTTCTACACGCTGTACACCGTCCTTGAAACGATGGCACGTCTGAGCGCACCGTTTACGCCGTTCATGGCGGAGGCAATGTATCAGAATATCGTACGCACCGTCAATCCCGATGCACCCGAAAGCGTACATCTGACCGATTTCCCCGTCTGCGATCAAAGCCGCATCGATGAAGCGCTTGAGGCGCAAATGCAGCTGGTACTGGACGTCGTCGCCGCCGGCCGCGCGCTGCGCAACACCGCAAATCTGAAGATTCGCCAGCCGCTTTCGCGTCTGCTTGTCTCGGGTATCCCGCTTGAAGAAAACTTTGCCGCACTGGCCGCCGACGAACTGAATGTCAAAGGCGTGGAAATCTGCGATGACTTAAGCACGCTCGTGGTCTACAATCTGAAACCCCAGCTTCGTACGCTTGGACGGCGTTTCGGCAAAAACATCGCGCTGGTACGCGAAGCACTCGCCGCCTTTGACGGATCGGTTGCTGTCGCCGCCTTTGCACGCGGAGAGGACATCACGATGGATATCGCCGGCAAGGCGGAGACCTTCAGCCGCGATGATGTGCTGATTGAAGAGGGACAGCGCGACGATTTCAAGACCCTCGTGCAGGGCGATATGACCGTTGCGCTGGAAACCACGCTGACCGATGCGCTCATCCGCGAAGGTCTGGTGCGCGAAACAATCTCCAAGATTCAAACGCAGCGCCGCGAATCCGATTTTGCAGTCAGTGACCGCATTCGCGTCACCTACGACGGTGACGACGCGCTTTGTGCACTGCTTGCCGATGACGATACCTGGCAGCACGAGGTATTGGCCGTATCCGCCGTACGCGGACAGACCGACCAAATGCGCGATTGGGATATCAACGGCAAGCCGCTTCGGCTTTGCCTGACGCGTGCACAGGACTAAACCCGCAATCAACCAATCCGACTTTTATCCCGGGCGACTGCATATGCGCAGCCGCCCGCGTTTTTCCGCAGAAGGAGGAAATGCAATGTATCTTGCAAAGGACTGGGTGGATTTCTGCGTCATCGATACCGGCGACGGTGAAAAGCTGGAGCGCTGGGGCGATGTCGTGCTGCGCCGTCCCGATCCGCAGGCGATCTGGCCGCATGACCCTGCAATGGGCTGGGAGGAAGCCGACGCACATTACCTGCGCGCCGCAAGCGGCGGCGGACAGTGGCATTTTCGCAGACAATTGCCGCAGCGCTGGAGTATCCGCTATAAAAACCTGACGTTTCTGGTGCGTCCCACGGGCTTTAAGCACACGGGTCTTTTCCCGGAACAGGCTGCCAACTGGGATTTCATGATGCAGCGCATTCAAAAAGCCGACAGACCCGTCAGCGTCTTGAATCTGTTCGGCTACACCGGCGGCGCAACGGCTGCCTGTGCCGCAGCCGGAGCAAGCGTCTGCCATGTCGACGCGGCAAAAGGCATGGTTGCCTGGGCACGGGAAAACGCGTCCGCAAGCGGTCTTGCCGAAGCACCGATCCGCTATATCGTCGATGACTGTGAAAAATTCGTCGCACGTGAAATCCGCCGCGGACACCGCTACGATGCCATTGTCATGGATCCGCCCAGTTACGGACGCGGTCCCGGCGGTGAAATCTGGCATTTGGAAGAAAAAATCGCACCGCTGCTTGCCCTGTGCGCGCAGGTACTGACGCCGCAGCCGCTGTTTTTCATTCTAAACGCCTATACAACCGGTTTGCAGCCGGCGGTGCTTTCCAATCTTCTTCGCTGGGCACTGCGCGACTTTGACGGCAATATCGACGCACAGGAGGTCTGCCTGCCGACGCAGCGCGGTCTTGTGCTGCCCTGCGGCGCAGCAGGACGCTTTATCGGACGATGAACCTTAACATTCTCTATGAAGACAATCATCTTTTGATCGCCGTCAAACCGCAGAACATCCCTGCGCAGGCGGACGATTCACACGATCCGGATCTTTTGACCATGCTTAAAGCATACATCAAAGAAGCCTATCAAAAGCCGGGCGCCGTCTATCTTGGGCTTGTGCATCGCCTTGACCGGCCTTGCGGCGGCGTCATGGCATTTGCACGCACATCAAAAGCGGCCGCACGCCTTGGCGCACAGCTGCAATCGCGACGCATGTCCCGCAGCTATTTTGCCGTCGTACACGGTACGCTTCCAAAAGAGGGTGTTTTGCAAGACTGGCTCTGCAAGGACACGCGTACCAATATTTCCCGCGTCGTCGAACCCGGCACGCCCGGGGCAAAATTTGCGCGGCTGCATTTTTGGCGCATTGCACAGGATAAAGATACAACGCTCGTCCGCGTGCAGCTTGATACCGGCCGCTCGCATCAGATTCGGGTACAGTTTTCACATGCCGGGCACGCGCTGCTGCATGATCAAAAATATGATCCTGCGGCCACGCGCGGAAATCTTGCGCTTTGGGCTTACCGCCTGCAGCTGGAGCATCCAACGCGCCGCGAAGCGATGGTGTTTACCTGCCCCCCGCCGGATGAAGCGCCGTGGAATCGCTTTGATTGGTCGAACCAGTTGACTTAACAACAAAAAAGCCGCTGCGCGCAAAATAAGCGCGCAGCGGCCCTTTTTTATTAAGAAATATCCAGGTCATCGATTTTCTCCGCGCGGGACCCATGCCGCCATACACAGCAGCGCAAGGCATGTTTTCCTTTTGTCTGTGCTTCATAGCCCTATGCCTGCTTGTTGTATTTTAATCAGGTTTTCCCCTTCGGCGCAGCGCACGACGCCCCAGCAGCGTACCAAAACCCATTCCCAGCAGTGAAATGACGGTTCCGGCCACAACCATACCCCATTGAGGCGCGTTCCACCTGGAAAAGGCAAGCATATTTGCCATGGAAAAGGTTGCATACTCCGTCAGCATATACAATACGCCAAACACCGGCGCGGCAAACCAGCGCATATACCCTGCATGAACATCCCTTCCCAGTACAGCGGATACGGTAAACATGGTAACCGGCATCAGTAACCACAGCACGGTAAAACTGTAACCAAGCGCATCACGTCCTGCGTCAAAGCACCAGAAGGAAACAAGACACAAAGCCCAAATGACAAGACCGCCAGCCAGCACCATACGGCGCGTCATGCGATCACGGCTCTGCGTGGTATCCGTGCTTTTTTCAAGATATGTCACATAATCAGACATACCATCCTGGGTTTGAACATCTTCCTTGAGCAGCCGGTCAAGACTCACTTGATAAAGATCGCTCATGCGCACAACACTGACGATATCCGGATACGTCTTTTCCGTCTCCCAATTGGAAATCGTCTGCCGGCTGACACCCAGAACCTCCGCGGCCTGCTCCTGCGTCAGCTGCGCCTGCATCCGAGCCTTCCGCAGCTTGTCTCCAATATCCATCGCGGCGTCCTCCTGCCATGGTTTTATTGAACTTTATTGTACGCGCCACAGGCGCTGTTGTCTGTCAAAAAACTTTGACAAGCAGGTAAAATTTTCTTTGTGACCTGCACATTTGAACGCTTTGATGCAAAAATGAAATCCGGCGCATGCACAGCCGCCGGATATACCACACAAAACAATGCTTACAACGCCGCAATTGCATGCGACTATTTTATCTCCTGTTCCAGGGCATCAAAATCCGCAGTGGAGAAAAAGTCGCGCAGCGTGATGCCAAGCCCATCGCAAATCATTTTAATGGTCAGTAATTTTGGATTCCGACTTTTTCCATAAAGAATGTTTTTAATACTGGACGGAGGCAGCCCGCAAATCGTCGCCAGCCGATTGATCGTCATATTCCGTTCCTCACACAATGCCAAAATGCGGTTTTTCACTGCCGTGACTGTATCCACGCATACCCTCCCTCCATGCAATGCCTGTAGCATAGCTGATTTCCATGGCATTTATAGGCTATGCATGCTACTATATAGGCTATACATAGTCTATTAGAGGTGGATTGGTGAACAATATCTGTACTTTTTTTGGGCATCGCGACTGTCCGCATACGCTGAAACCGCTGCTGCAGCAGGTATTGATTCATCTGATTGAACAGCATGCGGTAACCGTGTTTTATGTCGGGCGGCAAGGCGCCTTTGACGCGATTGCATGCACGGTTTTGCAGGAATTAACGCTGAAATATCCATTTATTTCCTATGCAATCGTTCTGGAAAAGCCTCCCGGCATAGCGGAACACTTCAATGGCATCCATACCATTCTGCCGGAATGTGTGGAAACCGCACCGCCGCGATACGCAATTTCCCGCCGCAATGACTGGATGCTGCGTCAGGCCGATTATGTGATCACTTACATAACGCACACATGGGGCGGCGCCGCGTATTTTGCACAAAAAGCAAGACGCCAAAATAAAACCGTCATCAATTTGACGGATCTGCCGCATCCCCTATAAAACAATGGCATCGCTGCTTTTTTGAGCAAGCGAAAAATCAAACGATCGTTTTTTTGAAAGTTTCAATTGCATGCATGGTTTTCCCATCTGCAGCGCATCCTATCCGCAGGCGCATATGCGCCGCAGTCATTTGGAGGGATTGCGTATGAAACGCCTGCTTTTCATTCTGGTTCTTGCACTTGTCATTGCCATGCTGCTGCCCTTTCGGCCTGCGCTTCGCATGCCGCGTATGGAACGTATATCGCTTGCAGAGGCAGACGATGAAAAAACAGCATCGCTCATTCGCATATTAAACCCGCCGCGGGACGCACAAACACTGACGGCAATTTCTGTCTACTGCTATGGATTACCCACGGATCGTCTGGCGGCAATGCAGGGACTGAACGAACCTACACGTGCAACATTTTACTTTGACGGATTCGCTTACATCGGCGCAACGGCAACATATACAGGCGCAGGCGAATACTTCAGCCTGCAGGGACAAAGTGCCGCCCAGCTGGACGGATATACCTACGAACAGTGGCGTGCCGCCCAGCAATAACCTGCACTTATATTTTTCATAAAATCCGTGTCGTTCATGACTGCACAGATACACGCAGATATGAAAAAAGAGCGTTTCACAAACATGTGGAACGCTCTTTTTGCTCCATATCCTGGTTTTACGCATGTGCATTCTTTCTGCGAAGCAGCAGATAAGCTGCAGCAGAAACTGCCGCCATCGCCGCCGGAAGGATCATCCACATACCCGCATCACCCGTCCCCGGGTTTTCTTCGCCCGGCGTCTGCTGTGCCGCCACAATCACACGCACGCGCGCCGTCAACTGCGTATCCTCTAACATGCCGCGAATCACATATGTACCGGCACGTGTCAGATCCACATCGAAGGCGTCCCGGCGCAGAACCTTTACCTGGCGCCGGATGCCATCCTGCTGCATGGCGGTAACGGTGTTGGGCAAGCCGTCTGTAAGATCCGCAATTGCCGTACCATCCCCAATTGTAATGTGCATATCTTCAAACTCTGTCAGTATTCTGTCAATCGGGGATTGCGTCGTTACAAAGAAATCCTGTGCACGCACCGAGGCATTATAGGCCATGAAACCAACTTTACCTCGCGTATACATACGCATATCATTCTCATCCGCCACGTCTGTAAAAATCTCGACGCCGCCAAATGTCAGGCTCATCTTCCCATCCCTGACTGTCAGCTGCACATCATACGGCGTATTGGTCTGCGGCGTAAAGTTCAGCTGTTCAAACGTCTTAACCGCAATATCACTGATCGCCGCTCCCTGATATGGGAACTCAAAGATTCGGAAATTGCCTCTTTGCAGATCGACATTGGCAATATACGCACCCTGCGACGCATTTGCCTGATCCGCGTAAAAGACAATTCCCATTGCCTCACCGGATATCAGCGTCATTTCGGCATTCAGAACAAAGTCTTCAACCGTTTCCTGCGCCACCGTAAACACATCGCCGCTGCCCTGTCCAAGATAGCCGGTTTCATCGATCGTCCAGCTGCCGCCATGTGTATGCCATCCCGTCAGATTCGTTCTGAATACAGGCTCGACCACGCGCACAATGCCTTCACTGCGAAGCTGTGTTCCCGGTACCGATGCTATGACGCGTACCTGACCGCCTGTGATCCCCTTCAACGTAATCGCCGTATCCGTTTGTGAAACGATCTGCACACTTCCGTCAAGGTTCTCAACGGTCCAGTTTACTTTCTGTGACGCAGTAACGGGCAATACACGGGCACGAACCGTAACCGTCTCGTCGACATATACGCGCGTATCATCCGCACTGATGGTAACATCCGCAGCTGCAGGAGGCGTCTGCGGGGTATCGCGCCAAATACTGGAAAGCGGATAAATCTCCGCTTTGACGTGCGCATTGCCGCCCTGTGTGTAAACAGATGCACCCGTGCTGGAAAACTGCGGATAAATCAGCGCCGTTCCCATCGTCTGACCGTCATTGCCAAACACATCTACACTGGACCAGTCGACAAAAATACGCATGGAAATTTTGCCGTCCTGCGTTCGTGACGTCTGCTGACTGTACACGCCTGCAAAGTTGCCCGCGGGCACGGCACCGGAATTGGTTCTGTCAATGTACAGCCTGCCATCGCGCAGATCATAGTACACCAATGTCTGCTCGTTTCCGCCGCAGCGCAGTTTAAATCCAACCTGTGTTGTGTCCTGCGTGGGGGTAAATGTGGCGCAAATCTCATACACATCACCGCTGAAATCTGCAAGCGGATTTTCACCATCGGGGGTCAAAACCGCATCGATCACTGTCTTTTGCGCGTCAATGCGCAGCGTTTCATACTCCTTGATGGGATTTTGGAACATGCGAATGCCCTCCGGCGTCTGCCGCAGTGTCAGTTCATGCTGCAGCGTAAACGCACCCGTATTGGGATCCGTCAATCCCGCGATCGCATTTGCATATCCCCAATTGCTCATCCACTGGATCATGATGCGCCGTCCGTCCGGCGTACCCTCGTCATCCCAGCCAAAATATGTCTGCGCCGCATAGGCATCCGGAGCGAAATTTTCGACAAACTGCTCGTTTGTATCGGGTACAAAGTACCACTTTCCATCGATTTGTTCGAAATCTCCGATCATGTAATAGCGGCCGCATCCATTCATGACCCACTTGTAGGTATTCGTACCCTCAACCTTAAGCCGGAAGAAATCCGGGCACTCTGTAAAGATGGCGTTGACCGTTTCGCCGTTGATAACCTGCGGCAAATTATATCCGCTTTCATACGTCCAGGTCTTTAAATCGGGTGAGGAATAGAAGCGAAGCGGTCCGCCCGCCACAACCATCATCCACTGACCGCTTTCCTCGTGCCAGAATACTTTGGGATCGCGAAATGCACCATCCTGAAGCGGATCGCCGTCCGGGAAGGAAATTACCGGATTTCCTTCATATTTCGTCCAGGTACGTCCGCGATCGGTGGAGTAGGCAAGCGACTGCTGCTGAGCACCGCCGGCATGTGTAAAAATCGCAACGAGGCCGCCGCCTTCAATACCATCAAAGAAACCGGTGGTATTATCGCGATCCACAGCAGCCGAACCGGAGAAAATGGTCCCATGTTCATCCGGATACAGCGCAATGGGCAATTCTTCCCAATGAATCAGATCCTCGGAAACCGCATGGCCCCAGTGCATGCTGGTCCATGTTTTTTCTTCATTATATTGATAGAACAGATGCCATTCTCCGTCAAAATACACCATGCCGTTGGGCTCATTGCACCAGCCGGCATACTGAGAATAATGGATCTGCGGCCGGTACTGCTCGGTATACGCCAATGCCGGATCCTGTGCACGGGTAATTTTCAGCGTTGTAATCCCGGCAAGACCCGTTTGGGTATCCTTAACCTGAAGATACACGGTCTGTGTACCGACATCAAGCGGAATCTGCACAGGGGCATTCGCCTGCGCCTCCGTTTCATTGACATACAGGGCAAATCCTTCTGACGGCACTGCGCGCAGTGTAACCGCATCGGTTTCAAATGGCACGCGCACCTGATAGGCATATACATCCTGCGAAAACGCCGGAAGCAGTTCAGCGCCCTCAAGCGACAGCGCCTCCAGTCTCGGAGAACCGGAAACCGGATAGTAATATACATGATTAAAGGTTGCGTTGGACTGGAATGTCATGATGCCAATGTAGCCGCCGCTGAAATCATTTTCCGTATGCGTCCCCACCAGCACACCGTCCAGATAAAAGTTCATCCGTCCGCCGTCCAAATACTCGATACGAATTTTAAAATCCTTTTTTGCCAGTTCCTCCTGCGTCAGCGGGCGGTTGATATTCCATACCTCGCCGCCATTGTTTTTAAACAGCTTGGTAATCCCCATGACCTTGTCCACGTTGACACAGTACCACTGCGACTTTGGATTTGTTCTGTCAGCAATACCAAATGTAAGTCCTGCCGCCTGGCCGGACTCCAGATGCATGTCCGCTTCCAGAACAAACGACTGCGTCCGCGCAATATTCATGCCGCTGGTATAAAACACATCGCCGTGACTTTGATTGTTTCCTTTCATGCCTGTCGTCGTTTTTATCCAGCTGCCGCCGGCTGCCTGCCAATCCTCGCCCAGATTATGATTGAACACACGCTCCACCGTCTCCACCTGCGTCGTCGCGGTAAGCGCGCTGAATTGTGCACGCGCATTCCACGTCATCACACCCAGCGCGCCTTCGCGATATGGAATTCCGACAGAAAAATCATGTTCCCTGGCCAGTACGCCGTTAATATAAATGCGCAAGATCTGTTCTGCATCCAGTGTCAGACGTACACTGACAAATCCGGCGGTAATATCAATATTATCCACCCGCACATTTTGAAACAGATAGTTGTTGGGATAGGGATGTTCCGCATCACCGTCCACAAACGACGTCAAATTCAGCTGTGTCCCCGCCTGCTTGCATTCGACGCCATAGAAACGGTTCCCCTGCGGGCCAAAGACAACGATCGCCGCGCCGCCCGCATCAAGCAGACGAATGTTCATCGAATAATCAAACGTCTGTGCCTGTGCCTGCGACATTGCGCGGTTATTGCCGCCGGTATTATCCAGCGTATAGGTATCCCCTTCCTGCGTATACGCACCGTCCTGCAGCCGCACGTCCAATTCTCCCTCCGCCAAAGCCGTGCCGCAGAACAATCCCGCCATGAGCGCAAGCATCACCACAAAACATATGCCGCGCCTTATGTGTCGTTTCCCCTGTCGTGTCATTGCACCCTTCTCCTCCAGACGGTACTTTTTTACCCTTTTGCTTTGTTCGAATACCACATCAAACCGTTCGTGTATATTGCAAAAATTAAAATCATATTAAGATAAACGCAACATGATGATGTTTCATTGTCAATTGACGCTTCTTCCTTTTTTTTCGCGCATCGTTCATTCCTCCGGCAGGCGAAGATGCAAAGAAGGACACACACGCCAGAGAGAAACTGCGCCTCACAGCAAAGCAATCACATGCCATATCCATTTGCACAAATGCAAGACGCGGTACAAAAACCGTGCTGTCTGCATGCGTTTTTTCATTTGACAGGTATACCTTTTCTGATATAAACTTATATTTGACCGTTTTTGCGGCGAAATATCTGGGAGGCGTAAAAAAGAGCATGATCAAAGCGCACGAGCTTCGAGAAAAATTTATCGAATTCTTCCGTGAAAAGGGGCACGCGGTGATTCCAAGCGCCTCTGTCATTCCTGAAAATGATCCGACGGTCTTGTTTACAACAGCAGGCATGCATCCTCTGGTGCCCTATCTTTTGGGTGCACATCATCCGGAAGGACGGCGTCTGACGGACGTGCAGAAATGCATTCGTACCGGCGATATCGATGAAGTTGGAGACGCCTCACATTTGACATTTTTTGAAATGCTTGGCAACTGGTCGCTGGGTGATTACTTTAAAAAAGAAGCGATCGCCTGGAGCTGGGAGTTTTTAACGGATAAAAAGTGGCTGGGCCTGGATCCCGACCGCCTTGCTTTCAGCGTCTTTGCCGGAGACGACGATGCGCCGCGTGATATGGAAAGCTATGAACTGTGGCGTTCAATGGGCGTAGCGGAAGATCATATTTTCTTCCTTCCCAAGGAGAACAACTGGTGGGGACCTGCCGGCATTACGGGTCCGTGCGGACCTGATACGGAGATGTTTATCATCCGTGACGTGCCGCCCTGCGGCCCGAATTGTTCGCCGGCGTGTGACTGCGGCCGTTACCTTGAAATCTGGAACGATGTATTCATGCAGTACAACAAGCAGGCCGACGGCAGTTTTGCGCCCCTTGCACAGAAAAACGTCGACACCGGTATGGGCCTTGAACGCACCATCGGTGTATTGCAGGGCGTATCTTCCGTATACGAAACCGACCTGTTTGCCCCGATCATTGGCAAAATTGAAGAACTGTCCGGCAAAAAATACGGCGAAAGCGACGAAGCAACGCGCGCAATGCGCATCGTTGCAGATCATGTGCGCTCCGCAACGTTTATCCTGGGCGATGAGCGTGGCGTAACACCCAGCAACGTCGATCAGGGTTATGTTCTGCGCCGCCTGATCCGCCGCGCTGTCCGCTTTGGTCTTTCCATCGATATGCCTGCCGGCGCAATCGGCGAAGTTGCGCGCGTAATCGTCAATGAATACCGCGATGCCTATCCGGAGCTTGTGCGTCGTGAAGACTTCATCGTTGAACAGCTTGTTCTGGAGGAAAATCGCTTCAGCGCAACAATCAATCAGGGCCTGAAAGAATTCGAAAAAGTCGTTACGCATATTCAGGGCAATGTGCTGCCCGGCAAGACGGCTTTCCGTCTGTATGATACATTCGGTTACCCGCTTGAAATGACCGTCGAACTTGCCCGCGAACGCGGATTCAGCGTCGATATCGAAGGATACGAAGAGGCCTTCCGCAAACATCAGGAAAAATCCCGCGCCGGCAGTGAACAGCGTTTCAAGGGCGGTCTTGCGGATTCCAGCGAACAAACCGCACGCCTGCATACCGCTACGCATTTGCTGCTTGCAGGCCTCAAACACGTGCTGTCACCTGATATTCAGCAGCGCGGCTCCAACATTACCGCCGAACGCCTGCGCTTTGACTTCAACTTCCCGCGCAAAGTCACGCGTGAGGAGCTTGATGAAATTGAAGCATATGTCAACGGTGCGATCGAAAAAGGCATCGATGTGCAGATGCAGGAAATGTCCCTTGAAGAGGCACGCGAATCCGGCGCAACCGGTATCTTTGAATCCCGCTATGGCGAGCGTGTCAAGGTCTATACGATCGATGGTTATTCCAAGGAAATCTGCGGCGGTCCGCATGCAGCAAATACCGCCGAACTGCAGGGCTTCAAAATCAAGAAAGAGGAGTCTTCCTCCGCGGGCGTACGCCGCATCAAAGCTGTAATCGGACCGCGCGGCTAACGCGCCGTCCCAATATACGAACAACAAAAAGAGAGCCGAATGTGCCATACATTCGGCTCTCTTGCTTTTCGTGCATCGGGTTATCCCGCGCGAAATAAAATCCATCCAATCGTGTTGATTGCAAAGTTGGAAAACATATGTACCAACCAGGACGGTATGATCGTTTCAGACGACGCATCCAGATACGAAAAAACAAGGCCGCCTGCAAAAAGCCCCGCCACGCACAGCACGATCAGCCGCCAGTCAAACCAACCCAGCAACATGGAAACATGATACAGTGCAAATGCCGCAGATGCAAAAATATATGCCATCATACGCGGCGCAAAACAGCGCAGCATCAAAAACGCAAAACCGCGGAAGAAAAATTCTTCCGCCAACGAATTGCAAAAAGCAATGTACAATGCAACAACCAAAAAGTTTTGCGCATGAACCCCCGTCTGCTGTGTCAATGCACCTGTCAATCCGGAAAAATCAAAATAGCGCGCTGCTACGGCATATGCAGCGATCAGCACCACATACACACCAATGCCCAAGGCCAGCGCACGCCGCAAACCGGCGCCGCGCAGACAAAAAAGACGCATACAGCTGTTGTGTCCTTCCAACGCTGCATACACAAAGGGAATCGGCACAAACAGCGCAAGCTTTACCAGTGATTTTGCAACATACCCCGGCCGCCATATCGCATCCGTGTACCCCATCACGGCACACGCTGCAATGACACAAAACATAAGCCAAAGCGCTTGTCTCCGCTTCCACTGCATTGCCGCCAAATCCCTCCATTTACAGAACCCGCTTTGACACAAACGCGTCCGGCGAAGTCTTATCCCTTCCTGTTATCTTCCGGACGCGCATTGGCACCGCTGCCGTAGATAAACAGGATTTCCAGCTTGCCGCCCGGTTCATAGCGGAAAACATGCCACTCATTCTCCGGAAAGTGCAGCAGCATACCCGTGTGCAGCGACTGTTTATGCAGCAGATGATCCGGCTCTCCGCCATACTCCACCCAGGCACGATCGGCATATTTGACAAACACACACTCACGTGCATGGCGATGCGGCTGCATGGGTCCAAATTCATCGCGATAACATGCAAAACCGACATTCATATCCTGTGTCTGCACCGGACCATTCGGTCCGACACAATCGGCAATCGCACGACCCGGCAGTACACGCGAATTACAATCCTCCAAAACAAAACAATCCATTCTTTTATTTTATCCTTTCCCGACGCTGCGCGAATGTCTTGGCAAGCGTACCCCACAAAATCGCGCCGGCGCCGATAATAATTTTATTGTAATATGTCAGCAGTCTCCAAAGCAGCATCGAAGAAAACACCAGCGGCGCGGTGAATACCTGTCGAAACAGCAGCAGAAAACCGCCCTCTGAAGCACCGCTTGCACCCGGCAGCGGGAAAAAGTATACCGTAGAATGCATAAACGCCTGCAGCAGGATGATCTTGATAAAAGAATACTGCGTCAAGCCAAATGCACGATACAGACAGAATGTCACCGAGAACATCAGGATGAAAAACACGGTGTCAAACCCGGTCAGCACCAGCATCTGTCCCTTATGTCCGCGCAGATAGCCGCCCGCTTGATGGAAATCCTCCAATACATCCTGCATCTGGTTTTGAAATTTTTCCGGATCACGACACAATCCAAGACGCGTCAGCAAGCGCGTCAAACGATCAAAAAATGCATGCGTCATGCGTCGTGACACGGTTGCGCCAACAACCAGCGCAATGCAGCCAAGGGAAATGGCAATCCCAAGCAGCCCCAATGGAATCAATGACGGCATCGCAGTACGAATAAACGAATACTGCGAAACAAACCCGGCAAGTGTAAACAGGAAAATCGCCGTTTGATGGGTCACAAAACGAATCATGACGACACTGGTACCATGTCCGACACTCAAGCCATCCTGATACAAATCAATCACCTGCATGGGCTGTCCGCCTGTTGCCGAAGGTGTAATTGCACTGTAAAACTGACCGATTAAAGCGGTTTTAAGCGATGCGAAATATCCAATATGGCTCTTGGGGCAAAGCCAGCGAATGGTAAAAAACATCGCGCCGCCCTCCACCATCAAAAAACCAACCGAACAAACCGCCGCCACGGCAAGCCAGGTTCTGGACAAGCCCCGCATAGCAGAAGCCACACTTGTCAGGTTATCTTCCTGCATCAGAAGATAAAACAGAATACCGACAACAGCTGCCAGATAAATAAAATTCAGCCAGATCCTGTTCTTTTTTCCTTCCTTGGAAGACTTTGTCTGCGCCATGGGTTCCTCCTTTTTGCAAACGCGTGCGTTTGCCGCTGTCGATTATAATAAAAGCAGCCCTCACGCTTGTCAACCTTTGGAAAAATAAGGACAGCGCCCGTATGCGTTTTCGACAACGGGCGCTGATGGCAATGATGACAGGTTACCAGACTTCACGATGAATCCGCGTATCATCCATGCGCTGCGGCTGAGCAGGCGTCTGTGCGGGATGTCCAATGACAACCAGGCTCATCGGCAAAATGTCGCGCGATTCAATATTGCAAAGCTTACGGAAGTTTTCGCAGCGCGCTTCATCAGAATAGACGCCG
>JAHZHV010000091.1 GCA_019420085.1 Christensenella sp. | reverse complement strand
TACACATAAGGGGAAATTTCGGCATTCCCACACGCAAGACGAAAGGAAGGACGCGCGTTGAACCGCAATGTATTTACCCAGCGCGACGTGACGCGCCTGCAGCAGCAGGCCGTGCAGATACGCCGCGACGTCCTTGCCATGATCCACAAGGCCGGCGCGGGGCATCCGGGCGGCTCGCTTTCGGCGGTGGAGCTTTTGACAACGCTGTACTTTCACGTGCTCAACGTCGACCCGCAGCATCCCGACGCGCCCGATCGCGACCGCTTCATCCTCTCCAAGGGGCACGCCTGCCCGGCGCTGTACGCGGTGCTTGCGCGGCGCGGCTTTTTCGACGTATCGCACCTTGACACGCTGCGCCGTTACGGCTCCATCCTGCAGGGGCATCCGGACATGCACAAGACGCCCGGCGTCGACATGTCCACCGGCTCGCTTGGCAACGGGCTTTCCGTCGGGGTGGGCATGGCGCTTTCGGCGCGGCTGCATCACCAATCCTACATGACCTACGTGCTCATGGGCGACGGCGAACAGCAGGAGGGCATGGTCTGGGAGGCCGCCATGGCTGCCGCGCATCACATGCTGAAGAACATCATCGCCGTCGTCGACTGCAACGGCGTGCAGATCAACGGCTGGGTCAACGACGTCATGCGCATCGAGCCGCTGGCCGACAAATGGCGCGCCTTCGGCTGGTCGGTCATCGAGGTAAACGGCCACGATATCCACGCGCTGCTGACGGCGCTGCACACGGCGCGCACGATGCGCTGCCCGACGGTCCTGCTGATGCACACCGTCAAGGGACGCGGCGTCGACTTTATGGAGGATGAGAGCATCTGGCACGGCCGCGCGCCGGACGACGCGGAATTTGCGCGCGCAAAGGCGCAGATTGAACTGGGAGGGGTGATCTGAACATGGCCGCGACACAACCGCCTGCCACGCGCATGGCATTTGGCAACACGCTGCGCGCGCTGGCGCGCACAAACCCGAACTTTGTCGTCTGCAACGCCGACACCAAGGCCTGCGGCCTGGAGGATTTTGCACAGGAATTCCCCGAGCGCGCCTTTTCCTTCGGCATCGCCGAGCAGAACCTCGTCGGCGCATCGGCGGGTCTTGCCGCCTGCGGCAACAAGGTCTTTTTGTCCACCTTCGCAGTGTTTGCAAGCATGCGCGCCTGCGAGCAGGTGCGCACCTTCGTCTGCCACCCGAAGCTGAACGTCACCATTTTGGGCACGCACACCGGCCTGCAGGTCGGCGGCGACGGCGCGACGCACGCCGCGGTGGAGGATGTGGCCATCCTGCGCGCGATGCCAAACATGACGATCGTGCAGCCCGCCGACGCCGTGTCCGCCTGCGCCATCGCACGCGCCGCGCTGGAATTTACCGGCCCGCTTTATGTGCGCCTGCACCGAAACGCCGTGCCGGACGTCTACGACGCCTCCTACCGCTTTGCCTTCGGGCGCGCGGGCGTCGCCGCGGACTTCGGGCGGGATCTTACGGTCATCGTATCGGGCATCCTGCTTGGCCGCGCGCTGGAAGCCGCGCGCATCCTGCGCGCGCAGGGCGTCGGCGTGCGCGTGCTGGATTTTTCGACGATCAAGCCGCTGGATGAAGAGGCCGTCGTGCGCGCCGCGCGCGAAACCGGCGCGATTTTGACGCTGGAGGATCACA
>JAHZHV010000090.1 GCA_019420085.1 Christensenella sp. | reverse complement strand
ATGCGCTGTGATGCGGCGCGCGAAACGGCCGCGTCCGCACCAGGCCGTCTGTCGGGCCAAGCAGACCCGCAATCGAATGAATCTTGGTCACTTCCAGCGCTTCTTCCATGCAAAGCGGCGGCAGAATCGTCGGCAGGCAGCGCGCAAGCATCGTCTTGCCCGAACCCGGCGCGCCGACCATCAGAAGATTATGCCCGCCCGCCGCAGCAATTTCCAGCGCGCGTTTGGCAACCGTCTGCCCCTTGACCGCGCTTAGATCAATCCCCACCGCCGCCGTGCTGTCATCCGGCGTCCACGGCCGGTGCGGCGCCGGGTGCAATGTGCCGGCATTGAGCGCATCGCACAGCGTCCGCAGCGAATCTGCCGCATAAATATCGATGCCGGGCAGGCAGATTGCCTCATTGACATTTGCCTGCGGCAGGATCGCCGCACGCACGCCCTGCTGCCGCGCTGCAATGAGCATCGGCAGTACGCCGCGCACGCCGCGAATTTCACCGTTGAGCGACAGTTCGCCCAGAATCAGCGCATCTTTGAGCACCTCGGAGTGAACCTGCTGTGACGCCGACAGGATGCCAAGCGCAATTGCAAGGTCGTACGCAGAGCCTTCCTTTCGCGCATCCGCCGGCGCAAGATTGACGGTAATATGCGCAAGCGGAAAGGAAAAGCCGCTGTTTTTAATCGCTGCGCGCACGCGTTCTTTCGACTCTTTTACCGCCGCGTCGGGCAGCCCGACCGTATCGTACGCCGGCAAAGCGCCGCGTGAGATATCCACTTCCACATCAATTTGAAAACCATCCAAACCGTTTAAGGCGTAACTGAAAAGGCGTGCAATCATTTTTTGTTCCACTCTCTGAAAAAAATCCGGATTCCCTCGTTCAGTTTAGCATATCCGATATTTTCTGACAACGGATGAAAAAACGCGCACCGCAAAAACGCGGCGCGCATTCCATTCTACAGCCAGTAGGCGTACAGCACCCACCCCGGCAGCCAGCGGCAAAGCGCGGCATATGTCGTTGAAATGGGAATACCCGTCAAAAGCGGATAGAAGAAGACAAACAATGCAAGGCACAGCGCAACGTATCCTGCGGCATACATCCACGACCTGCGGCGCGGATACGCGTTTTGATACACGTCGCAGAAAAACGCGACAATGCACATCATCAAAAACGGCGTCGTTGCAAAATAGTGATAAATATACGTCGAACGCGGCACAAAAACCCATGGCAGATACTGCGCCGCCAGCGCGATCAGGATAAACAGCCGCGTCCTGCCGCGCGCGGGCACGGGCATGCCCGGCAATCCTTCGCGGCTGCCGCGCAAAAACGCGGCGGCAACCCAGCAGACAGCAAACACGCCGAACCACCAGATGGCCGGATTGCCGAAGGATGAAATGCCTTCCGTAATCCCCTGCGGCAGATTCTCACCCATGTAGAAGAAGATCGGCCTTCCGATAAAGGGCCAGGTATACCATGCGGACTGATAGGGATGCGGAGAGTCCTGCATTTCCAGCACATATTCGCTGTGATAGCGGAAGATATACTTCTGGTTTTCCCACACGATCCGAAGCAGTCCTTCCGGCTGGCCCTCCGCGCCCACATACGGCAGATACGACAGGCAGTAGATCACGCACGGCACGATCACAAAGAACACAATACACCACAAAATCGTGCGGATGCAGTTGCGCCAAAACAGCGCTTTGATCCTGTCGCAGCGTTCCTTCTGCGTCTGAGACAGGCCTGCAAGTACATCCTCCGGCATCCGGCACACCGCGCGGTACCGGCCCCAGTTTGCCGCCAGCGCCGCAAAGAAGATCACGGCAAGCCCCGCGCCGGCATAAACGCCGATCCATTTGGCAGCCGACGCCGCGCCGAAAAACACGCCTGAAAGCGCCAGTATCCAAAATGCCCGGCGCTGCTTTTCGGCAAAGAAGTCCTGCTGCAAATAGGCATACATGAAAAGATACGTAAGCAGAATAAACAGCACCGCAAACGAGTCGATCGTGGCAATGCGCGTCTGGGCATAGTGCATAAAATCAAGTCCCATCAGCGCCGTCAGCATCGCCGCCCAGCCCGTTTGGCCGAACATGTACTTGCCAAAGACATACATCACCGGCAGCATCAGCACGCCCGCAACCGCGCCCATCATGCGCCAGCCAAACGGCGTCATACCGAAAAGTTTGATGCCGAGCATCATGATATCCTTGCCAAGCGGCGGATGCGTCTGCTCATAAATAGACCAGCCCTGCGTCTGTTCATAG
>JAHZHV010000009.1 GCA_019420085.1 Christensenella sp. | reverse complement strand
GCAGTAAACTTTTATCGCGCGCCGTCAGCTGTTCAACATATCCCTCCGTATGTTCCAGGTACGCATCTTCATGCGCCGCATCGACCTGGCAAAACACGTCACACAACGCATTGACAATATCGATCGCATTGCGCGGTGAAGTCCAGACGTGCTCATCGTATTGTGTCTGAGTCGTCTCGTGCGTATGCTCGCCTTCTTCTTCGAGCGGTTCAACCAAGTCCATCAGACGAACCATCGTAATGTGCTGCGTATCGATGCTGTCCAAAATGCCATCGATCCATGTATCGGACTCCCCGCCTACATAAACGAATACGTCACATGCACCAATCTTCATCACATCCTGCGCGGTTGGCTCATAGGAATGGCTCTCCGCTCCTGCCGGCAAAAGCATCGTCACCTGTGCATCATCGCCAACAATCTGGCGGCAAAAATCATATGGCGCAAAGCTTGTGGCAACAATATCCAGTTTCGCCGTTTCATCGCTATGATTCATGCTGCAGCCGCTGATCAGGAGGCAAAACACAAGCACGATATACAAATACGTTTTTCTTTTCATTTCTTCTGTCCTCTGCATGTACTGCACAAGCCGTAAAATACCGTCTGTCCCAGATCCAGTTCAAAGTCATGGTTTTCCAGAACATGATTGCGCAGCTGGCGGATCACGTCACACTCCAGATGTACAAGCCTGCCGCAGCCCTTGCACTTCATATGATAGTGCTCACTGCATCCGGCTCCCGCCACATACTGATAGCAGGCCGCACTTGTACCGCCAAGCACATAGCGTTTCACGATCCCTTGCGCAACCAGACGATTCACCTGTCTGTAAATCGTACTTGTTCCAATCTCTTCCCCCATTACCGCACAATGCGCCGCAATCTGAGCAATCGTGACATGTTCCCCGCTGTGTCTTCGAAGATATTCCAGCAATAGATCTCTTTGCCTTGTCTTATACCCATCTTTTTGCTGCAAATGAAATTCCATTCCCTTTCTAATTTGAAAATCATTCTCATTTTTGCACGCTGCATTACAAAAGTCAAGAATAATTTGAAAATGATTCTCATTTTTAATTTTACAGTAAAAAAAGCGTTTTCCTGCATCTTTTGCAGGAAAACGCTTCTTGCTTATACGCAATCCTCTGCCGTCGCCGGCGCTTGCTTTGCAATCTGTCTTTTCCACAACCCCATCGCATAAAAAGCGAATGCCACTGCCGCAGAGATCGCCCAGCCAATCGGCCAGGAGAGCCAGATTCCCGTGGGTCCCGACGGAACGGAGAGGATGTTCGCCAGTACCACACGTAAAATCAGATCCGTAAACGTGCTGACAACAAACGGCCACATTGCACCGGCACCGCGCAACACGCCATCGGAAACCAGCTTCAATGCAACAACAAAATAAAACGGTGAAACAATGCGTAAGAATTCGACGCCAACCATAAGCGCCGCGGAAGAGTCGCCATCCATAAAAATACGCACAAGCGATTGTGGCGCAAAGAAATACAGCAGTACCAGCGGCAGGCAAATACTGAAAACCATTCCAAGCCCCGCACGGAATCCCTGTTTTACACGTTCATATTTACCGGCGCCAATATTCTGTCCAACGTAATTTGAAATGCCGTTGCAGCATGTAACAAATGATGTCACAACAAGATTATTTAACTTAATCGCTGCCGAATATCCCGCAATGACACTTGGACCAAAGGCATTGATAACACCCTGAATCTGAATGTTGCCCAACGACACAAAGCTTTGCTGCAAAATACTCGGGATAGCAATCCGTACGATTTTGCAAAACAATGGGAACGAAAACACCTGAACCTTCTCTTCACACGGAATCCCCCGCAGCCGTTTAAGTACCACAATAAGCGCCAGAATACAGCTTACCCCCTGGCAAATGAGCGTCGCCCAGGCAACACCGGCAACTCCCATATGAAAATCTTTGACAAAGACGATATCCAGCAGGATATTGCTTGTAGAAGAAATCGCCAAAAAGATAAACGGCGTGCGCGAATCACCCAGTGCGGAAAAAATTCCCGTAGCAATATTATAGAAAAACAGGAACGCAAGGCCGCCAATATAAATATCCAGATACAGTTTGGAATCGGCAAAGATCGTTTGCGGCGTTTGAATTGCACGCAGAAGCCACGGTGTAAACAAAAAGCCCAAAACCATCAGCAACGCACACAATACACCGCTGGCGATAAACGTTGTCGAAACCGCAGATTTCATCTTTGCAATTTGTTTTGCACCGAAAAGCTGCGATACGATAACCGACGCGCCGATATTGCACCCAAAGGCAAACGCAATAAAAATCAACGTTACCTCATAGGAATTTCCAACCGCAGCCAGCGCATTTTCACCGATATACCGTCCCGCCACAAGGCTATCGGCAATATTGTACAGCTGCTGAAATACGATGCTGCCGAAAAGCGGCAAACAAAACAGCCACAATACCTTTTGCGGCTTGCCTACCGTCAAGTCCCGATTCATGCCATACGCTCCTTTTTTTGCAGATAATGTCGACTGACCCGTGCGTCAGTATACGACTTTTTTGACATATTGAAAATAAATAATATAATATGTCTGACATCTGTTTTATTCATTTCAAAAGGAGGTGCGCCCCATGATCAGTTATGATTACTATCGGACGTTCTATTATGCCGCAAAATACCGCAACTTCACACATGCTGCCGAAGCAATGAATACCAGTCAATCCAATGTCAGCCACTGTATCCAAACTTTAGAACAACAATTAGGCTGTCGGCTCTTTATTCGAAAAAGCCGCGGTATTGAACTGACTGCGGACGCAGAGGCATTGTTTTCGTATGTGTCACGCGGATGCGAACAATTCATGCTGGGTGAAGCCGCCGTTGCCGCCAGCGTTGGATTGGATCGCGGTATCATCAATCTTGCAGCCACACAAACCGCACTGCACTATTTTTTGTTTGATGCGCTGGATCAATTTCATCAGCTGTATGCAAATGTCAAGTTTAAAATTGCAACGTATAACACGTATGAAGCACTGGCTGCGCTTTCAGACGGGCGCGTCGATCTTGCCGTCGTTACCGGTCCTGTCCATGTCAATCGTCCCATTGTAGAGCAGCCGCTGCAGCAGGTACATGATGTGCTGCTTTGCGGACAGCGGTATGAAGCACTGGCACAAACGCCGTTTGATCTGCACGAACTATGTCAGTATCCGCTGATCTGTCTTACCGGCGATACTGCGACACGCCGGCATCTTGACAGCGTCCTTTCCGACTTTCAGATTCATCTGCAGCCTGCCTTTGAGATCACAACCGCCGACCTGATTCTTCCGATGGTCCGGCATAATATCGGCCTGAGCATTCTTCCCCGTGAAATTGCCCTGGAAGACCTGCAAAAACGCAGCGTGATCGAAGTTCCAACCAGGCAATCCCTTCCGGCGCGCCGCATTTCCATGCTGTTTGACCGGGAACACCCGCAAAGCATTGCTTCCAAGCGATTTCAAAGCTTCCTGCTGGAGCTGCACGGAATGTAATGGTGCGCAGGCCGCAAAAGCGGCATTGTTCGATGCCGCTTTTTGTTGTTATACTATTTTTTTGCATGAAAATCGTTTTTTCGGATCGCACGCATCCCCATCAACCGCGTCCGATTGAAGCGCTGCATCAGCACAAAAGGTAAATCACAGCAGGCTGCAAGCACCGATGTGATCAAAAATACGCCAAACGCGCCAAACCACCGCGACATAAGCAGCGGCACAAAGCTCAAAACCATATTTGTTTCATGCACCAGTTCACTTTGACACATGGCCTGTGCAATTTCCTGCCATGTATGCAAACGCGGATCAAATAACGCAGCATCATACGAGGGCAAATTGCCTTTCCACTTTTTTACTTGAAGGCGCTGGTACAACGGCATTTCCCAGGAACAGGTCCGGAACCATGCATTCTTTAGATTCGCACGGTTGTGCATCATCTGATCAAACAGCCATCCAACCGTTAAACGCATCAGCATATGGAATGATATTGTTGCGCATGTAATTGCAAGACAAAGCATTGCACCTGCATGGAAACAGCAATAGAAAACTGTGAAAAAAGCCGCGCCCAAAGTCGATATCAGGGCAATCCACTTCATGCTGCGCGCCATATTGCTGTACTCCTGTACCATATCTCATAAAAGCCGCTGCCTGCTGCCGGCATGGCATCAGCTTTCCGCCGCCAATTGCTCGGTTGCTGTCTTAACATGTATACACCTGTGTTTGCTGCATGCGATAATATTCTCCTCTTTTTGCCATCAGTTCTTCGTGTGTACCCCGCTCGGCAATTTTACCGTTTTTCAGAAGCAGGATCAAATCGGCATGGCGAATGGTGGACAGCCGATGCGCAATCGCAACAATGGTATGCGTACCGGTCATGCTGCGAATCGCGTTTTGAATCTGCTGTTCCGTCTGCACATCTACCGATGCGGTCGCCTCATCCAGAATAATAATGGGAGCCTGACGCACAATTGCACGCGCGATGGCAACACGCTGCTTCTGTCCACCCGACAAACGCAATCCGCGTTCCCCAACAAGCGTATCATATCCCTTCGGCATCTGCATGATATCGTCATGAATAAACGCCGCTTTTGCCGCCTGCTGCACCTGCTGGAGCGTTGCATCAGGACGTGCATAGGCAATATTATTGGCAATGGTATCATTAAAAAGAAATGTATCCTGCAAAACCGGCGCAATATTGCGCCGCAAGCTCTGAATTGCAACGCGGCCAATATCATGTCCGTCAATCAGAATACGCCCCGCATCCGGCGTATAAAACCGTGATAAAAGCTGCGTTATTGTTGTTTTTCCCACACCCGTCGGCCCTACCAGCGCCACCATCATGCCCGGCTTGCACGAAAAACTGATATCCGACAACACCGGCGATGCTTTTTCATAGCAAAAGCTGACGTGCTCAAATTCAATCGCCCCCTGCGCCTTTCCAAGATCGAAGGCATCTTCGGCATCCTGTATCTGTATCGGCGCATTCAAAATCATCGCAACCCGCTGACTTCCCGCCAGCGCCTGCTGCAGGTTTTCAAGCAGCGTCGCAAAATTGGAAATCGGCGTATAAAAAAGTGACAGGTACAACACAAACGCCACGATCTGTTCGGCTGAAAGCTGCCCATGAAAAGCCAGCAACCCACCGAAAAATACCACAAGAACTGTCCCCGCCGAGGCAAGAAATTCTACGCACGGATGAAAGATCGCACTTGCGCGCAGAGCGCGCAACATGGCGCGTACCTGGGCAAAGTTTTTCTCATTGACCTGGTTACGCGCATCGTCTTGTCTGCCAAAAGACTGAATCTCACGCAATCCGGAAAGATTATCCTGTAGTTTTGCATTCAAATCACCCATGCACTTTTGCGACGCATGAAAATAAGGCCGCACCTTTTTGGCGAAGATAACACCGGAAAACAGAATCAGCGGAATCGGTGCACAGGTAATCAGCGCAAGCGGCATATTGATTGTCAATAGGATCAGCAATACCCCGACAAATGTGACAATATTCGTTAGAAGCTCCGGAATGATATGTGCATACAACAGTTCAAACTCACGCGTGTCATTCACCACACGGCTCATCAAATCACCGGTTTGTTTATCACGAAAATAGCTCAGGTGCATTTGCTGAAGCTTATCATACAATCGGCTTCTTAAATCGCCTACAAGGCACCAGGCCGCTTTATGCGCAAGATAATTACTGAAAAAACGAAACACGACACGCGCAAGATATACGCCCAACAACATCAACGCCAGATGCGAAACAACGATAAACGACAATGCGTCCATCCCCTGCTGTACCACACCGGTCATGCGTGACAAAATCATCGGTGCAATCAGATTGACGCATGTCAAAAACAACGTCGATAGAATCGCCGCAACATACAATCCCTTATATCGCGCCGCCTCACGGGTAAGTTTCCATAATACTTTCATTCCCATGTCCTCTTGGCATGATAGCCATTTCAATCAATACACAGATGAAATGTTTGTTATCTCTATTATAAGGACGCTCGCACTTTTGCGCAAATTATACAGTATACTTTTTCAAGGAATATATCCAAATAAACATGCCGCCGTCCAAAGCCCTATGCTCCGGACAACGGCATGTGATATTTTACTTTAAAAACGTTATGCCCTTCGATCCATCAACTTCGCAGCGGATGGATACCCATAAGCTGACTCTGTCCCAAGCACCGCCCGCACAATTGCCTTTGAAATTACGTTTGCACTGAGTGCGCCAACGACATCCAGATCTGCTTCTACCCGTCCCAGCGATACGCCATATATGCTGTCGCCGTCTGCGCTGGTGTGAACAGGCCGGATACTGCGCGCATAACCATCGTGCGCCATACCTGCAATCTTACAAA
>JAHZHV010000089.1 GCA_019420085.1 Christensenella sp. | reverse complement strand
TGATCTTCACACCTAAGGCCTGTTCCACCTGCCTGGGTGTGAGATCGTCCAAAAACAAGTCTCCTTGGCTGCGAAGCATCGTCGAGGGAATCAGCACCCTTGTGCCTGACGGTACCGCTTTAAGCTGCTTTATCAAGTCGCCGCCCGTAGCCAGTCCGGCAACCGTAATGGATGGTCCAAAAAACTCATTCGTAATAGGAATGATTTCAACCGAAGGATCATCGATTAGCTTTTGCAAAAACGGACATGCCGATACACCCGTTGCCAGATAAACCGGTTCTTTCAAAGTCTGGATGCCATATAAAGCACGCGCATCACAGTATTCCTGTTTTAATTGCGCACAGATGCCTACACCGTTTTCAATCTGATCAAAATCACCATAATATGCATATGGCGGCAAATCACGATTGGCCAGCATATACATTTCATCCGATGCGTAGACAAAATGCGTACCGAATTCTTCCCATGCACGATGTGCAAAACGCTGCGTAATGTCAATGACTGCATTGGCGCAAGCACATGTTACAGGCGCAATCTGCGTCAGCGTCTCCCGGTATTTGGTCAGGCCAACGGGAACAACCGCAACCGAAGCGGCGTACGGCTGCAGCGCATATAGATCTTCAAGCGTACGTTCCAACACTTCTGCGTCGTTATAGCCGGGGCAAAGTACAATCTGGCAGTGAAAACGCGTACCGTTTTGTGCCAATTGGTTCAATCGTGACAGAATATTTCCCGCATTGGGATTATTCATCATTTTGCAGCGTACCGCCGGATCCGTCGCATGAACGGAAATATACAGCGGCGATACATGTCTTGCCAGAATACGCGCAAACTCCCGATCAGAAACATTGGTCAGGGTAATATAATTTCCCATCATCAATGACATGCGCCAGTCATCATCGCGCACATACAGCGTTTCACGCATATTGGGCGGCATTTGCGCAATGAAGCAGAAAATGCAGTGATTTGCACAGCATCGCACTTCATCCATCAGTGCATCTTCAAAAATCAGTCCCAGGTTCTCCCAAACCTGTTTATGAATTTCATAGCGATGACTGCGGCCTTTTGCATCTGTTGTTTCCAGAACAACATCCTGCATCGCTGCAAAATACTGATAATCGATGACGTCGATAACGCGTTGCGCATTCATCGATACAAGCGTTTCCCCACGGCGTATACCGGCACGCCAGGCGGCGCTGTGTTTTATTACGTCAACGATTGTATTGATCACGAAAACTGCTCCCATACAAAAAGCTTTGCTCAAATCGACAGACCTGAACAAAGCCTATTATCCGCGAAATACGCAATAAAGTCAAGAATGCGTATGGCACATGAAAAGCCGCGATCGATCGTACTTTCTCATACTGCCGCGATACAATTGTCCATGTCAAAGATATGGCAGCCAACTCGATAGTAATATATACGACATCCCATCATAAGTTATCTCAGATACCGTCCCTTTGTTGTTCGTCCTTTCTTTTCATCTTCAGATTGGAATTTGAAATGCCAGCCACAGAATGTTGCGTATCAGACAATTTGCAAGAAGAAGTCCAATAAAACCATATAACCACATTGGCCGATACCGGCACCAAACCGGAACCTGCTTCCCTTTCAAACGGCATATCGTCTGTACAGGCAGATAGAGCAACACAAAAATAGCCAGAACTACAACAACCGGATTATGATACAGCGACAAACCGATCTGCCCCCTGCATAAAGCCAAAACGGCTCTGGTTCCGCCGCATGCAGGGCAATACATGCCAAAATATTGATAAATCCAGCAGGTTGCAAATGACCTTGAACTTGTCATCAGCAGTGCTGTACATCCAATCGTTATGAAAACGGCAATGAAAACCGCCCAGTAAAAATAGTCATCGTCGCTGTGTTTTTTCATCATAAAAAATGCGGGACGCAAGCGGCGTCCCGTTAAACATCGGTTTTACTTCAGCAGCTTAATACCGCCAATCAGCGGTACCGGTTTTTCTTCTTCACTGATTGCGGCAATAAGTCCCATGATCCAGCAGATCAACATAAAGACACCCCATAGCCAGCCAATACATGGGATGAATGTGAGCAACCCAAAAAGCAAAATGACCAGTGCCTGATTGACATGAAATCTTGCAGCCTTCCAATCCCCCGCCAAAACTGCAACCAGAAAGCCAATCCATGTCAGATATGCAACAATACCGGTTGTTCGCTTATCCATACCTTTCTCCTTTCAAAGCAAAAACAGTTCTGTTACATTATATCACCTGATTCATGAAATCACAATCTTTTTTTATCCGTTCGACAAGGATTGCGCTGCTTTTTTGCGCTCGATTTGCTCACGCATTTTTTTGGCCAATGCGTAAAATGCGCCGATCCAAACAAATCCATCCAGCAGCAACAACCGTATCGGATAGGCGTTCAAACTGATCTGCGTGCCAAATGAAACGTGATTGGCAGCACAGACTGCACAGGGAATTGCGACGGCGCTCAGTACCGCACAGGCGCAGGCACGGCTAAGATCCAGCCGCGCCGCAAGTGTTACCAGCAAAACAAACAAACTTACAATCCATCGGGATTCCAGCAACAGGCCATCCGCTAATTCCGGATCATACATTGTACATCCAAACGCAATTGTTGCAAGCATACAAACACACAAAACGCATCGATAACATTGCCATGCATTTGCTTGAAAACCAATCAGATAAACAAAGGCAACCAACGCAAGCAAAACAGACGTCAGTTCAATCGTCACCATATGGATTTGGATGATCAGCGGAAAAACAGCAGTAATCGCCTGCACGCAGACAAATGCTACAGCGGTATGACGGCGCAATCCCATCTGTGCCAAAGATTGTGCGGCGCCATCCCCTAAAAGAAGCACCGAAAACGTCAGAATTGTAAATAAAACCTGCAGCATGATACCATAGAAACTCCCTTCTATCGCACTGGGATATCTATAGCATTTTCCGTTCAGTCAACTTTCATGCTTTTTGCAAAAAAAATACCGCTGCAAAAACAATGTTTTTACAGCGGCAGATGCCGACGGCCGGGCTCGAACCGGCACGGATACGATCCGGGGGATTTTAAGTCCCCTGCGTCTGCCAATTCCGCCACGCCGGCAAAATGGGAACAGAATGTATTATACCTTCTCTTATAAACAGATGTCAAATCCCAAATTGCACAACGATCAATGTAAGCGGCACGTTTTCACTGATATCGTTCCCAAGGCACACCCGGATCCGGTTTTACCGATTTGGGCGGTTCCAGCAGCAATTCCGGTTTCAAAAGCAGTTTGCAGAATGACCGCAGCGCCGTTGCATAGTAATATCCGTCGCAGATGCGCTCATCCACAACTGTTTTCAGACCCAATTTGCGTTTCGGCAATACATTCCCTTCAAAATCAATTCCAGGAACGAGACTCTTTTTGCCCATCGCAATAAATACACTCGCCGTACCGAACTCATACAAATGATGGTAAACCGGCGCAATTCCAATCGACCCCACATTGGTCAGCCAGGCACTTGTATGCCACGGGCTCAATTCAATCAATGCACGCGGCAGCCATCCATGATTGTCAAGCCAGAAAAGAAATCGTACTACAATGCGCAGCAGCCACGCAGGAAGCTTTCCAAGTATTTTTGCGGCGGCATCCGTATTGCTTTGCGTTTGATCTACATTTACAGCTTCAATCTGCTCGTCAATGCGGCGAACGACATCATACAACGTATCTGTCGGCTCAAATACGGGCTTGATGGTCGTCTCTTCTCCATCCTCCGTCATCGCACGCTTCACCGCAATGGAAAGAGAAATCTGTTTATGTGCATAAATTTTATTATGTACGACAAACCGATTTGTGCACGGCTTTTGCGAAAACATACGCACCAACGCAGCGGATACGACATGCATCGTACTAAGCGTAGGCATTTCTGCTTTATGT
>JAHZHV010000088.1 GCA_019420085.1 Christensenella sp. | reverse complement strand
CAACACGTTTTCAATGTAGCCAATCGTATCGAACGAGGCATTAAACCCCGATGGCCACGGCATAAACGTCACGTTGGAAAGTGGCACACCCGCACCATTGCGCGCATAATCACCGCTGGTCAGGCTCAATGCCCCCAGCGTCATGCCGTGAAACGAGCCGCTAAACGCAAACAGGTTCTGGCGTCCCTTGACTTTTCGCGCCAATTTCGCCGCCGCCTCGTTGGCATTTGCACCCGTGGGCCCGCAGAACATAAACTTGTAATCAAGGCCGCGCGGCTGCAAAATCCGCTCCTGCATCGTCGTCATAAAATCGCGCTTGGCACCCGTATACATGTCAAGTGCATGCGTCACACCTCCGGCACGAATGTAATCCACAATGCGCTCCATGATATACGGGTTGTTATGTCCATAATTGAGTGCACCTGCACCCGCAAAGAAATCCAGATATTCTTTCCCTTGCTCATCTTTCAGAATGCTGCCCGCCGCCTTTTCAAAGACGCAGGTAAAGTTCCTGCAATAGGAGCGTACTTCCGATTCCTTCTGTTCAAAAATCGACATGCGTTCCTCCTTCAATTCACAGTAATTCGCCTTTATGCAAAGCGGTTCATATCTTTTTATACCATATCTGCACTGCAATCTCAAGTTTTCCACCCATGCTGCTGTTACAAACACGGCATTTTTATACAATCCAAAGACTTCCTTAAAACATTTTCCGCATTTAGACAATGCTTTTCTTGCTCCAATAAAACAAACGCCGCATATCTGAACAAACAGACAGTGCGGCGTTTGCCTTGCAATGTACCCGGGAGGATTCGAACCTCTGACCTTTGGAGTCGGAGTCCAACGCTCTATCCAGCTGAGCTACGGGTACAAAACACACCGAACAGATCATCCTTCGGCACAATGTATTGTAACACAACCGGCTTCACTTCACAAGTGTCTTTCCACGCGTTTGTCCGCTGTTGTTCGACACAGATCCCATTTGTTTTGCATTGTCGAACAACTTCGCGTATGATACGATAGAAACAGGGTTTTGCACCGCTATATCGCGGTGCGGAAAGGAGACGGTTATGGAATCAAACGCATCTGCTGCGCAAAGCGGTGTAACGCTTCGTGCCTGTAAAAACGCGCTTGCCCGCTTCAAATTACAACTCATCTTCCGTCTGTTCTTTCTGGCCGTGGGATTGGTTCCACTTCTTGCCGCCATCAGTGCCTGGCGTTTTTGGCTGCTTGCTGTGGCGCTGGTCATTTTGGATATTCCAGCGTTTATTCTGACGCTGTGGCCAGATGCATGTTTTGGCGTGCTGAATATCGAACGCGCCTACGCCTGCATCGACTATCAGGGTTTCTTTCGCGAAAACGCCGTCGATCGTTTTTTGAAACGGCGCTATTCAAAAAAGAAATATCTGGCTGTATGTGCTGTCCTGTTTCTGATTGGCTGGGCACGCAATGTTCGGGATATCGTCCGTCTTTGCGCCGATTCCATCGATATCATGCGCTGTCTTCCCCGCAATACGCGCCGTGATGCGCGCACGCTGATACATCGCTTCTGCAGCAGCATCTGGCTCCCGCTCTCAGTCTTTTTTATCTGGTGTTGTCTGTCGGGCACGCTGGCGGGCATTCTTTCCGATGCATCTGGCCGTTCTCATGCAGATCCCTATCGTTTTCGCAACGCCATAGACGATACCCGCGAACAAGACGTCATGCAGGCTGTATCGCAAACAATGCGTGAAGAAGACTATTTTTACTATGTACGCATCCCATTTAACGAGAACGGATTTGTCGCTCAGAATATTGACGGCACACAGCAGGGCGAATATCTGGCATGCATTTCACATCACACCGGCACACAGGAAGCCTGGGAAATCGTACTGACATTAACAGACTTACGAAGCAGTGCCTGGAAGGATGACACGCAGATCATACACCCCATTCGTTTTGATATGCAGTCCAAGAGCGAAACCATTTACATCAGCGGCTCAGACGAAAAAACGCTGCACTACCGCGATGATTCAGGAACATACGTGCACGTTGCACAGGATCAGGCTCCGGAAAGCTATCAGGCGCTTGCGCGCTACATCATTTTGGATGAGGCAATGCTTTCCATCATGCAGAAGGATGGCGAGCATTTGGCTGCCGATTCGGACAGCGGTTTTATCCATATCCGCTATGAAACCGAAGACACACGCATTACCATCGGAGTCAAAGAGGATCGTCTCCCCTATGAGGTGGCCGTATCCGAACAAGCCCCTGCAGCGTTCTCGTTTGAAACAGAGGCCATTCTCTTTGACGGCACACATACCTTTACCCTGCCGCAATAGCAATTTGATGCTGCATTGCGGCAGCGCATATAAAATGGCGCGCCGCAACCAAACATCGCCTCTTGTATCGACCGCTGTACGGCACGGTATGATCTAATCCGATTTTGACACAATTACATAGATTACAAATCACAAAACTACTATATCATGTATACCAAAAGCCGCATCCACCGATATATCCGGCAGATGCGGCTTTCCGTGTACCATTTTCATTCGTCAGCCTTTCTGCGCAATCTTTTGCAAAAACATTTCACATATCTTTTGCAGGATATCCAGATTTTGCGTATCCAGCACGCGATCGCGCTTGGTATGAATATCGTCCATATAATATCCAAAGACACGGCTGTGTTTCAGCGCCGCCACGCCGACGCCCTCTTGAAAGGCCATCTGGTCGGACGGATAAAATGCTGTTCCCGGCCGCTCCAAAAGCAATGTGCGCCCCTGTGCAGAACAGATTTGACGCGCCGCCTGGCACAGCAATTCATAATCCGAATCGCGCAGCGCACCCTTCCTGGGGCAAAACATCAGCGCTTCTCCCACGCCAATGCAGTCAAAATTAATAACCAGCGTACCGGCACGTACCTTCCTGTTTTTCGATGCAAACGCAGTGGACCCAATCAGTCCCAATTCCTCCCCATCGAACAGTACAAACGCCGCCTGATTCCGCAGCGCAGGCGCAAGTTCCAGCGCAAGGCGCAGTACCAGCGCCGTACCGGAAGTATTGTCATTTGCCGTGTGACGGTTCGCAGGCCCGAAAAACATCAGCAAAATCAAACTCCAGCAAAATACGATGCCCACAAGCGGCGCCCACGCACCCAAGCCCAGGATCGTCAAGCCAACAGCCAGCGCGGCGCAAAGAATAAAAAACGCCATGCCAAGAACAAGCGAATAGAGAATATAAAAAAGACAGTTTTTCGGTGTAATGAAATTTGGAAAGGGCAGTACCGCGCAGGTATCGTAATGCGCCGCAAAAATGACACGCGCATGTTCCACGTCTCCCATGACAATATTGCGCGCTCCCGCACGATCCATACGCTGTACAGCAATTCCTGCCCGATTGCACTGTTCCCGTACAAAAGCATAGAATGCA
>JAHZHV010000087.1 GCA_019420085.1 Christensenella sp. | reverse complement strand
GGTCGGATTTCCATAGAAATTGGAGGCAATGCGCGCCATTGCCGCACGTGCATCGGGTACAAGAACCTGCGTTGCCGATACATCCTCCAGCCATCGCTCGACAACCAGCGCAACCGCACCTTTTTGTACAGCCTGGGCAGCAAAGTCATGGCCATCCACGCGTCCACCAGGGATACAGAAAAACAATGTACCCGGCGTTACGCGGCGTGAATCCATCTCTACCGCGTTAATCTGCACATCCTCTCCACGCAGTTCAAATTCCAGCGCATCCAAGCATTTAGAAAGCTTCATTTTAACAAACCGGCTCCTTTCCACTACACCAAAGACGCCTTTTTATTCCAACGTAACCGTTATACTCGTGCCGGAAGCAACCTGTGTTCCGGCTTCAATGGACTGTTGTGTCACACGTCCCGTTCCAGAGAACTGCCCCACAAGCCCCTTTTCTTCCAACGCCGCCTGTGCCTGTTCCTGTTTCATACCAATCAGATCCGGCACCTGTACAAACGTAGCGGCATCACCCAGCGCCCTGGCGCTGCCGGTAACTGTCGTTCCGGCAGGTACGGAAACACCTGAAGCGGGCGCCTGAGAACTAATATACTCCATATCGCCGTCCAACTCAAGCGTAAGCCCCACACCGGAGAGAATTTCCTCCGCTTGTTCGGGCGTCATTCCCACAATATTGGGCACCTTTACATCCTGCGTACGCGTCTGATCGCCCGATACCGATCGCAGATACTGATAAGACTGCTGCATGATTGTCTGCGCGATCGGTGCGGCAATCTGAGAACCGGTATCCGCATACGTCTTTGCACTGTCAACGATCACCAGCACCACAAGCTCCGGATCATCTGCCGGCAGGAAGCCGACAAACGACGCAACATGCGCATCCGTTCTGATCTGACCGTTCTCATCGTACTTTTGTGCAGTTCCGGTTTTACCGCCAACTGCAACACCCTCAATCCTGGCATTTGATACACCGTCATCCACAACAAACTGCAGCATCTGACGCATAGTCTCAGAGGTTTCCTCACGAATCACACGCCGCACAAATGTCGGATTAAACTGTGCCACAACGTTTCCATCCTGATCCTCGACGCGGTCGACCAGATATGGCTCCATCAGATTTCCACCATTGACAACGGCAGAAACTGCAGTAATCATTTGAATCGGCGTCACCGCAATAGACTGCCCAAAGCCGATACGCGCAAGATCTGTATTGCGTACATACTTTTCATTGGTCACAATACCTGTCGCTTCACCATACAAATCAATTCCCGTCCGCTGTCCAAATCCAAAATTGCGGATGTAGGAATAAAAATCCTCGGTGCCCATTCGAAGCGCCAATGTCACAAAGATCGGATTGCACGAATTGCGCAGCGCCATCTGAAGATCCTGCGTGCCGTGGGGATTGTAGTAACGCCAGCAGCGAATGGTATCTGAATCCACTGTAATGGATCCCGTACAGGTAAAAAGCTCCTGCGTATCGGTCACGCCCATATCCAGCGCGCTGGCCGCCGTAATGATCTTAAACGTGGAGCCCGGCTCATAGGAGTCGGTAATCAGTGTGTTGCGCGAAAGCTCTGCAAGCAATGCCGCATCATCACGCGGAAGATTATTGTTATCCATGTCCGGTTTCTTGGCCATTGCAAGCACGCGGCCGGTATCTGGTTCCATGACAATGACTTCAATTTTCTCTGCATCAAGCTCCGCCATCGCATCCTCAATGGCCTGCTCTGCAAAGCTCTGAATCACATAATCGATCGTCGTAACAACGTTATACCCGTCTACGGCATCCACATAATACGTGTTGCTGAACGGCAAGTCGTCCCCATTTGCAGACTTTTCCGATACCACCTGTCCGTCTGTACCAATCAAATACTTATTATAACTTGCCTCCAGGCCTTCCTGACCTACGCCATCGACATTCGTATATCCAAGAACCTGCGACAGAAAATTGGAACGAATATAGTACCGTTTAAAATCCTCTGCAAAACCAACACCGGGCAAATCTGCCGCTATGATCTGTTCTTCCTGTTCCAGGCTGATCTGCCGCTTCAGCCATAATTCCTGTGCATCCGTACGCGTAGCCTGTTCATAGATATACGCTTCATCCATCTGCAAAATGGGCGCCAGCGTCTGCGCAACATACCGCGCAGTCTGTCCTTCCTGCCCCTCTTCGTCTGCACTGGCAATCTGTCCCGGACGTAGCACCACCGTCATGGATGTCGCACTTTGCGCCAGTACGTTTCCATTACAGTCCAAAATGGACCCCCGAAGTGCACTGACGCGCAGATCCTGTGTCCACTGCTGTTCCCCTTTTTCGCGATAATAATCGCCCTTTATGATCTGCAGATAAAACAATCTGCCAGCCAGCAATAGAAAAAGGAAGGTTACGCCCATGAAAAACCATGGCATCCTTCCCGTTCCGTCGCGTCTTGGACGAAACCGAATTACGTTCGTCTTCGCGCTTTTTCGATTTTCCCGTCCTTTTTGATCTGCCACACAAGATCCCCCATTTTTCATTTAATGAAGAAGTTCCGTGATCTTTCCAATCATTGCCAGCAGGTCAAATCCGTCCTCGGTCTGTTCCGCCGTCACGCTATCCTGCTGCGCCGTATCTTCCAGTGCAATCTCGTGGCACATCTGCTCCTGTGGAGCGGACATGCCAAGTTCCTGTGAGGCGACTGTAATCACATGATTTAAGTCGCTTGACATGGCCAGGCGCACTTCCAGCTGCTCGGCTTTGCGTGTAATATCCTCCAGCTCCTGTTGCTTGGCCGCAATCATGGAGTTATTGTCCGCAATTGCAGCCAGCTTGTCAACCAGTAAAACGCCTGTCGACAATAAAAGTACAACTGCCAGCGTCATGACAAACTTGGCAACAAAGGAAAACTGCGGCCGCATCGCAACGGCCTTGCGTCTGCGCGGCAGTACCCGCAGCTGCGGACGCTGTTGTGGACGAGGTTTGACCGCGGGCGGCGTAACATGCTCGGGCTCCATGGCAAGACTGCCCAGAACCTGCGTCACATACTGCTCCTGCGCCATATTCACAATATTGGTTTGAACCGGCTTCATCGGCCGTCTCTTTGCCATCATATGCCAACTCCCGTCCTTGCAGAACTACCTGATATGTGCTCTACAGTTTTTCTACCCCGCGTAGATGCGCACTGTGCGCGCGAGGATTTTCTTCCAGTTCCCGTTCAGATGCCACGATTGGTTTGCGCTGCACCTGTTTTGCAATGGGCTTTCTTCCACAAACGCATACCGGTGCACCCTTGGGACAAATACACGGATTTTCCATCTTGCGAAACAAATCTTTTACAAGATGATCTTCCAGAGAATGAAACGTAATCACCGCAAGCCGTCCGCCGCTTTTGAGCATGGATACCGCCGCTTCTACACCACGACGCGCCGCGTCCAATTCACCATTTACCTCAATACGAAGCGCCTGAAATGTTCGTCTGGCCGGATGCGCCACGCCCTTTCTCGCACCTGCCGGTACAGCAGCCTTGATAATCTGTTCCAGCTGCGCCGTCGTCTCAATCGGCGCCTGTGCACGAGCCTGTACAATAAACTGCGCAATGCGCGCAGCCCACTTTTCCTCCCCGTAGTCACGGATCACCCGGCACAGTTCCTGCTGTGAATACGTGTTGACAATCGTTTGGGCACTAAAGTCGCTTCGCGTGTCCATACGCATATCAAGCGGTGCATCCGTCATGTAGGAAAACCCACGTGACGGCTCATCAATCTGATGCGACGAAACCCCCAGATCCAGCAGGATACCATCCACCGCACCATGCAGCGCAGGATCTGTCAGCGTCAACATATCCGCAAAGTTCCCCCGGATGAAGGTAACACGCTGCCCATACGGTGCAAGGCGCCTTGCAGCAGCTTCCAGTGCCGTCCCATCCCGATCGATGCCAATCAACCTTCCATCCGGTGCACTGCGTTCCAAAATACCAGCGCTGTGCCCGCCGCCGCCGAGTGTCCCGTCAACATAAATTCCTCCCGGGCGCACTTGCAGCATCCGCATCGTCTCTTCAAAAAGCACGCTTTTATGTGCAAACTCCATCATCACAGGCCGCCTTTCGTCAGATGCCAAAGCGCGTCATATCGTTCAGGATCGCATTGTCGTTTTCTCTGGATGCGGCAGTATACGCTTCCCACTTATCGCGGCTCCAGATTTCAACGCGGTTATATGCGCCGATAACAACTGCCTCTTTTTCAAGGCCGGCATATTCACGCAGATCCGCCGGAATCAAGATGCGCCCCTGGTTGTCAAAATCACAGCGCGACATACCGGATAAAAACATGCGGATATACGCTTGGGCGGATCGGTCGGTGCTGGGTAGTTCCGCAAACTTGGCCGAGAATTTCTCAAGTTCCGAGCCCGGATATACCAAAAGACATTCCTCATCGCCGCGCATCAACAAGAAACCGCTGCCAAGGTCTTCCCGATAACACGCGGGAATGATAATTCTGCCCTTTGCATCCAGCGTATGTCTGTGGCGGCCATAGAACATCCCTGCACCCCCCTTTCCGTCTTTTTCAGCCTGCATACCACCACTTTACACCACATCATTGCACTTTTCAATACCAAATCCCACCAAACCATAATTTTTCAGCCACAACACATGCATTTTCACCAACCGAACCCCTGTCATGCTCAAAAAGAAAACGACAGCGCAAAAAACACGCTGCCGCTTGAAATCAGCTTACTTTTTCATACTCCAGAATTTGTCTTTTTGAGAAGAAAAATTGCGATTTTTTCCTCTATTGTGTTGGTGGGGATTCATCCCTGTTTTGTGGGTGGGGATTTCGCCCTGTTTTGTGGGGCACCCATACCGCATTTGTCCAATACATGCATTTTCGATGGTGGCATATGACAGACGCAAAGCAGTCATTTCCCTACAACGTATCTGACGCCGCATAACGCATCAGTCCCGTGTAGATATACCACGCCAACGCCTTCTGATACGATTCGTCCACGAGTTTTGCCTCCTCCTGTGCGTTGGACAAAAAACCACATTCTACTAAAATTGCCGGCGCTTCACTGCTTCTCAAAACAAGGTAATTGCCATCGTCAATCGTGCGTCTGTTGCCATCATTGAGTCCTTCCAGCAATGCATCCTGTACCGCCTGGGCAAATAATTCGCCCTGTTTGCTGCCCTCCTGATACAGAACCTGCGCACCCCAGGCATCGCTGCTTGTAAAGCCATTCATATGAATGCTGATCACATAATCTGCACCGCTTTCCCGAATCAGCTTCGCCCTGGTTTGCATATCCTCCCGCTTCTGCATATCAGGCGCCGTATCGGGAGAATACAATCCGTTTTCATCCTCCCGTGTCATAATCACCGTTGCACCCGCTTCTTCCAGCAGAGACTCCAGCGCCTTTGCCACCGCCAGATTCAATGTATCTTCCCGCACGCCTGTTACCCAACCAGTCGTTCCTGAATCCAGTCCACCGTGTCCGGCATCCAGCAGTACCTTTTTCCCCCGCAACGGATGCGGCGGCGCGACACCAGCGCTTGCTGCAGCAAGCGCGCCACTGAATATAAACGATCCGATGAGCATCAAAACCGCTGCAAACGTCTTATACTTCATCCGCCATTCATTCCTTCCAAAACCCATATGTCCCTATACCATACGCGCAGCATTCCACCACTATTCCCCAGCAAGCGCATACAACATTCCCTTACCGCGTGCGTCAGACAAGGAAATTCACGCAATGTGCCGAATTACAACATATTATATTGAATGCTGTTTTGTAAGGAGGAGTACATATATGAAGCTGACATGGCTTACAGCGTGTCCCATCGCACATCGCGGCCTGCATGATGACACACGGCCTGAAAATTCACTGGCCGCTTTTCGCGCAGCAATCGAAATCGGATACCCAATCGAACTGGATGTGCATATGACGCGAGAATCCGAGATTGTCGTCGTACACGATGAAAACTTGAAACGTGTCACCGGTGCAGACGTCAAGATCAGTGATTGCTCCCCCCAGCTGTGGCATTCTCTGACACTGTGCGGCACACAGGAACACATTCCCACATTGCAGGAGGTACTGGATCTCGTCGCCGGTCGCGTCGGCCTTGTCATTGAAATTAAAAAAGACGCCTGCCGCCGCATCGGCGACCTGGAGCGTATTCTGATTCGGCAGCTGCGAAGTTATGACGGTCCATTCGTCATCAAGAGTTTTGATCCGTTTGTCGTACGCTACATGCGCCGACATGCACCGGAAATGACAGTTGGACAGTTGTCCTATGATTTTTCAGATAAAAAAGGACATTGGATACTAAAATTCTTCATGCGCAATGTGCGCGTCGCAGCTTTCAACCATGCGCAGTTTATTTCCTATGGTGTACATTCATTGCCGAACCGAGCAGTCGCCCGCCTGCGCCAAAAGGGACTGCCTGTATTGTGCTGGACGATTCGCAGTCAAGCGGAAGCCGACGCGGCAGCACCGTATGCAGACAATATTATTTTCGAAGGATTTCAGCCGCGCAAAGGAACAGAATCCCAGCAAAGCACCGACAGATAAATCGTTTTCAAGCAATTCATATTGTAAACCAAATAAAGAGCAGCCATCGTATGCGCACATACTTGGCTGCTCTTTTATGCATGATTTGCATCGTTTTTTAGTAATTTTCGGCAAATTTAGGCAAATAGTTTAGGTTTACATTTTGTTTTATTTGTAAACAATGCCGTATTTGTAAACTTATTCACCAGGAAATATCCAATACCGCTGATGCATTCAGTGACATGTCATGCAGTTTTCCGGCACGAATAGCATAATATCCCGCTGCTGCAATCATCGCAGCATTATCGGTACATAACATAGGACGCGGTATACAAAGATCAAATTTCTTTTGCTCTGCAAGCACCTGCATGCGTGTCCGCAATGCAGAATTACTCGCCACACCACCAACTACAGCAAGCTTGCGTACACCGGTATCCTCTAGCGCGCGCATTGCACGACTACTGAGTGCATCTACAACTGCCTTTTGAAAACTTGCCGCCACATCGGCCGGAGAATGACCGCGAGTACTTTGCACAAATCGCGCATTCGACATCACGTTTCCTGCGTGAAGAATACCATTTTCCACGCTTTGAATCACTGCGGTCTTCAATCCGGAAAAACTCAGATCCAGCGGACTTCCTTTCACCTGTGCAACCGGATAACGAATTGCCGTCTCATCGCCCTGCTGTGCCAGCGCATCAATCTGCGGGCCGCCGGGATACGGCAATCCCAGTACACGCGCAACCTTATCAAATGCCTCTCCGGCAGAATCATCCCGTGTTTTGCCAAGCCAGGATATATCGTCATAATCACGCACCAGCGCAAGATGCGAGTGGCCACCCGATACCACCAACGCCACAAACGGCGGCGTCCAGTCCTCCCTCTGTAAATACGAAGCAGCTATATGGCCTTTGATGTGATGCACTCCAACAATAGGAATCCCTCGAGAAAAAGCAAGTGCCTTGGCACATGATACGCCTGAAAGCAGCGCACCAATCAGTCCAGGGCCACAGGTAACAGCAATCGCATCAATATCATCAAACGTAACACCGGCATTTTCCAACGCGCGATCCACAACAGAATCAATTGATTTGAGATGACTTCGCGCCGCAACCTCCGGCACAACACCGCCAAAGCGACGATGTTCCATAATCTGGCTATCCGCATCAGCAGACAGAATCCTCCTGCCATTTTCGACTACGGCTGCTGCCGTATCGTCGCAGGAGGATTCCAGGGCAAGGACGGTCAGCGTCTGCATACCTGCAAGATGCGTTCGCCACGCTTCTATCTTACTGTTGTACGGCATCTTCGACCGCCTTTCGCGCTGCAGCTCTGCCACGCAGCAAAACGACAATGCAGATTACCGCGACAAGCACAATACACGCAGCAAATGTCAATGCAATATCTCGTGCAATGCCCGCAAAAAACTGCTCCGGAACCAGATTAATCAATACATGCACATCAGGATCCAGCAGCCAAAGGTCATTGGTAAATGTCATTTCATGCAATCGGACAAAAGTTGCATTGAAGTCAGTACTGATCCACAATGCAAGTACACAAAGTCCTGCAACCACGGTTCCAAGCGTGCCCAGCGTACATATCGCACAACGTTTTGCAAATCCATCCCGTCTGAGAAGCCATGCACCTGCAAGACAAACGGCAAACAGGCCAAGGGATGCATCACGCACGATAAAGCCCGTCCGAAACATCCATCGCACATCGACCATATGCGCCTTTTCCGTCTCGGTAAACACCTCAGTTTCGTCGCCCTTCATCCCGATTTGTGCCTGCATATCCAAATTCCGGCGCGATCCTTTCAGGTAATCCAAAAGATTCTGCGTAATCTGCATCAGATCTTCATCCGATGCCCCAATTGTCTCGGCAACACCATAACGCGCATATGCCTTTTCATAGTATCCGGTCTGAAATGCAAAAACCTGTACTGACGTCAAAAGAAGCGTCGTTGCAAGGCACAGCGCCGCCAATATGCAAAGCACTGCTGACATACAGCTTTTGACCCGATTCATTGCGAATTGCTCCTTTTACGACATAATCAAGTAAGCACGAACAAATTCTTCCAAATCACCGTTCATCACTTTTTCGATATTTCCGGTTTCAACTCCCGTACGATGATCCTTGACCATCTGGTAGGGATGGAATACATAGGAGCGAATCTGACTGCCCCACTCAATTTTCTTCAAATCACCCTGAATTTCAGCAAGCTTTTCCATTTGCTCGCGTTCGCGCACTTCGGCAAGTTTGGAACGAAGCATGCGCATCGCCGTTTCACGGTTCTGAATCTGGCTGCGCTCATTCTGGCAGGATACGACAATGCCGGTTGGAAGATGCGTAATGCGAATTGCAGACTCCGTCTTATTGACGTGCTGACCACCTGCACCGCTGGAACGATACGTGTCAACACGCAGGTCTTCCGGACGGATCTCAATATCACCGTCGTCTTCCAATTCCGGCATAACGTCCACGGACGTAAAAGAAGTATGCCGCCTGGATGCCGCGTCAAAGGGAGAAATGCGCACCAGACGATGTACGCCCTTTTCCGCTTTCATATAACCATAGACATAATCGCCCTCGATACGGAACGTCACGCTTTTAATACCCGCTTCGTCTCCGTCCAAAAGATCCAAAACAGTGACCTTCCAGCCTTTTTTCTCACAATAGTAATTGTACATGCGGTACAGCATCTGCGCCCAGTCCTGCGCCTCTGTACCGCCTGCGCCGGCATGAATGGAAACAATCGCATTATTGGCGTCATATTGTCCGGAAAGCAGTGCGTCGATATGCAGCTCTTCGGCCTTTTCGTCAAGATCGGCTACTTCGCGTTCCAGCTCGGCGCCCAGCTCGTCATCTTCCTCTGCCATAAGCATTTCCATCATCTCTACGGCATCATCGCAGCGTTTGCGCAATCCCTGATAACGGTGCAGCGTTGTCTCCAGCATCTTAACGCGCCGGTTGACTTTCTGTGCATTGGCCATGTCATTCCAGAAAGAAGGATCTTCCTGTTGTTTTTGCAGTTCACTTAACTCGGATTGCATTTTATCCGGGTTAAAGTGACCCACCTGCCTCTTTGATGATCTGATCGATCTTTTGCAGCTTCGTGCGAAGCGAATCGAAATCAATCACCTGATTCACATCCTTTCGATGGTTAAAATTGCCGCATGCCCTTATGCAGCATTCCTGCCAGGCGGCATGCCACACCCAATTTATCTGACCTGCACGTTACACCGTGCTGGAAAGATCAAGTTTTATTCTTCCCTGCTATTTGCACCGCGGCAGTTTTTATATTTCTTTCCGCTGCCACAGGGACAAGGATCGTTGCGTCCGATCTTTTTGCCTGTTTTCACAGGTGTACGCGGCGCAGCTGCTGCAGCAGGTGAGCAGTACGCGGACGCGCCGGCGCAGCCGGTCGCTCTTTTTTCTCAATTGTCAGATTCAGATAGGCCGCAAGCGCCGCCTCACGGATATTATCGATCATCTGATCAAACATGGCAAAGCCCTCAATATTATAGGCCCGCACAGGATCCGTATTGCCATAGGCGCGAAGGCCAATACCCTGACGCAGCTGATCCATATCATCAATGTGATCCATCCAGCGGCCGTCTACGGCGCGAAGCAGTATCGCACGTTCCAGTGCACGCGGATCCAAACCATGCTCCTGCAATAGCTTTTCCTTTTGCGCATAGGTCTCATGCGCACACTGCGTCAGAGCTTGCGTCAGTGCCTGCTGCGTCAATTTTGACACAGCGTCAGCATCCTTGAGATCGAACACCTGCTGGCAAGGGAAAAACCGCGTACAATACTGCAGCAGTCCCTCAAGATCCCACTCCTGCGGATGCTTCGCACCGCCTGTATACGTCGCAACTGCATCGGCAACCAGAGAATCCAGCATTGAAATCATATTGGCACGCATATCGCTGCCGCACAGCACTTCTTTTCGCTGTGCATAGATAATCTCGCGCTGTTTGTTCATCACGTCGTCATATTGCAGAACGTGCTTGCGAATATTGTAGTTATTATACTCCACACGCTTTTGTGCTGCTTCGATCTGGCGGGAAAGCATGCCATATTCAAGACGCACATCTTCGTCCATCCCCACGCGCTCCAGCAACGAAGTAATGCGATCACCGCCGAAAAGACGCATAATGTCGTCCTCCAGCGCAATAAAGAACTGCGACGAACCCGGATCCCCCTGCCTGCCTGCACGGCCGCGCAGCTGATTGTCAATACGGCGCGACTCATGCCGCTCGGTGCCAATAATATGCAGGCCGCCGACCTGTACAACACGCGCATGTTCCTGATCCGTCGTCTCTTTATATTTTTCATACAGCTGCGTATACGCAGCGCGTGCCTTTAAAATCTCCGCATCGTCCGTATCAGCATGTCCCGTAGCGGCTTCAATCATCTCAGGTTCGTAACCCTCACGCTGCATTTGATTGCGCGCCATAAAATCCGGATTGCCGCCCAAGAGAATATCTGTACCACGACCGGCCATGTTTGTTGCAATCGTAATTGCACCAAACTGCCCTGCCTGCGCGACAATCTGCGCCTCACGCATGTGATTTTTCGCATTGAGCACCTCATGGCGCACGCCGCGGCGCGAAAGCATCTTGGAAAGCGTCTCGCTCTTTTCCACAGACACGGTACCGACAAGAATCGGTTGTCCGGTTTCATGCCGGCGCACGATTTCATCGATTACTGCCTCAAATTTACTGCGCTGCGTCTTGAAAATTACATCATTTTCGTCAATGCGGATCATCGGGCGATTCGGGGGAATCTGCACAACGTCAAGACCGTAAATTCCCCGGAACTCATCTTCTTCCGTCTTTGCCGTACCGGTCATACCAGCCAGCTTATCGTACATACGGAAATAATTCTGGACGGTAATTGTCGCAAGGGTCTTGCTTTCACTGCGAATTTTGACGCCCTCTTTGGCTTCAATCGCCTGATGCAGCCCCTCATTAAACCGGCGTCCCATCATCAAACGACCGGTAAACTCATCCACGATCAGCACTTGCCCATCCTGTACAACATAGTCACGGTCACGCTGCATCATAAAGCGCGCTTTAAGCGCCTGATTGACATGATGCGCCAACTCCGTGTTCTCAATGTCCGTCCAGTTTTCCACACCAAATGCCGCCTCGGCACGGGCAACGCCTTCCTCGGTCAGGTTAATCGTCTTCTTCTTTTCATCGTGCGTAAAATCCTCTTCCGGCTTCAGCCGCGCTGCAAAGCGATCTGCCGCCGTGTAAAGTTCTGTTGAACGGTTTGCGCTGCCGGAAATAATCAGCGGCGTACGCGCCTCGTCGATCAGAATGGAGTCCACCTCATCGACGATTGCGTAGTGCATATCCCGCTGCACCAGTCCTTCACGCGTAACCGCCATATTGTCACGCAGATAATCAAAGCCAAACTCGTTGTTTGTACCATAAGTAATGTCACAGGCGTACATCTGCCGCCGCTGATTGGAATCCAATTCATGCACAATGGCACCAACGCTCATTCCCAAAAAGCGGTAGAGTTTTCCCATCCATTCGGCGTCACGCTTTGCAAGATAATCATTGACCGTGACAAGGTGCGCACCTTTGCCATCCAGCGCATTTAAGAAAAGCGGCATCGTCGCCGAAAGCGTCTTGCCTTCACCCGTACGCATCTCGGCAATCCGTCCCTGATGCAGTGCCACGGCGCCCATAATCTGAACCGGATAATGCCGCATGCCAAGCGCACGTACGCCTCCCTCGCGTACAAGTGCAAACGCCTCCGGAAGAAGTGCATCAAGCGTCTCCCCTTTTTCTCTACGCAGACGCAGCGCAGCAGTAGATTCACGCAGCTGATCATCCGACATGGCATGGAATGTATCCTCCAGTGCCTCAACGCGCGAGACGATCGCCGCCAGTTTTTTCACCTCCCGCTCGTTGGAAGATGCAAAAATGTTTTTAAAAAGATTCGCCATCCAAATCACTTTCTTTCCTTTTAAACTGCGCCTTTATCCGTCGTGCGCCGGGTGCTCAAAGGCCTGTTCATTTTAGCATGTTTTCCCATGCGCTGCAACCGCATGTGCCCTGTATTACCACGGGAAAAAGCATGTCCCGGCTGTCGTACGCGCGTTTACTTTCGTACTGTGCTGTGGTAAAATCATGTCAAGTTGCGCAGAACATGCGCGCAGGTTATTGGAAAGGCGGTTTTTTGCGTGTCATATCGTTCGCGCTTTGCATCGGAAAAAACAGACGAGTTCTTCCACGCAATTCTGGCGCTGGAGAGCCTGGAGGATTGTTATCGCTTCTTTGAAGACCTGTGTACGGTCTCGGAACTTGTTGCCATGGCGCAGCGCGTACAGGTTGCAAAGATGCTGCTTGAAGAGTATACCTATCAGGATATTGCAACGCTTACCGGTGTTTCAAGCGCCACGATCAGCCGTGTCAAGCGCTCTTTAAAATACGGTGCTGATGGCTATACGCGTATTCTGAAAAAACTCGAGGAACAAAAGGAACCGGACAACAAATGACCAGTATTTTGGATACACTCAATGAAAAGCAGGCTGAAGCCGCCCGCCACAGCGAGGGCGCGCTTCTTGTTTTGGCCGGCGCGGGAAGCGGCAAGACACGCATGCTCACCGCCCGAATCGCCCGTCTGATTCAGGAAGATCACATTGCACCGTGGAATATTCTTGCTGTGACCTTCACAAACAAAGCTGCATGGGAAATGCGTGAACGTTTGGAGGCTATGACGCACGGCGGACAATATGTTTGGTGCTCAACCTTCCATTCTCTTTGTGTGCGCATTTTGCGCCGCGAGGCAACACACCTTGGATATGGCCAAAATTTCACAATCTACGATGAAGAAGACGCCATGCGTATCCTGAAAAACTGCCTTGCAAAAGCGCAGCTTTCTGAAGACTCTTTTGCACCCAAATATGTACGTGCACAGATTTCAGGCGCAAAGGACAAGATGATCCCACCTTCTGAGTTTGCCCAAAAATGCGCCGCGGATTTCCGTGGCGAAAAGCTGGCACAGGTATACGCCATGTATCAAAATGCCCTGCGCGAGGCAGACGCAATGGACTTTGATGATCTGATCCTCAACACGCTTATGTTGTTTCAGCAAAATCCTGATGTGCTGACTGCTTATGCCGCGCGCTTTCATTATGTGCATGTAGATGAATATCAGGACACCTCTCAGGCGCAATATATGCTTATCCGTCTGCTGTGCAGCTATTACGGCAATATCTGCGTGGTCGGCGACGACGATCAGTCCATTTATGGATGGCGCGGCGCAGATATCCGCAATATCCTGGATTTTGAAAAGGACTTCCCCGGCGCACGCGTCATTCGTCTGGAACAGAATTATCGTTCTACAGGGCACATTCTGGAATGTGCCAACGCCGTCATTGCCAATAACGCCGAACGCAAAAGCAAGCGTCTATGGACACAGAATCCGGATGGCGACAAACCAATACTATGCGCATTTGACAATGCAGAAGCCGAGGCTGACTTCGTCGCCTCCGAAATCGGACAACTTGTGCGGCAGCAAAAGCGCAGTTACGCCGATATCGCTGTATTCTACCGTACGCATGCGCAGTCCCGTCTTCTGGGTCAGGCACTTGTGCGCAATAACATCCCCTATCGCGTCTATGGCGGCGTTGGGTTCTGGCAACGCAAGGAAATCAAAGACGCTATGGCCTATCTGAAGCTCTTGAACAATCCAAACGATACCGTCAGCATTCGCCGCATTATCAATGTGCCCAAACGCGGCATCGGCGATGCGGCTGTTGATGCGCTGGAAGCGCTGGCCGCCGAGAATGATGAAAGCCTGCTTGCCGCCGTTATGGACTTTTCTGATGCACCGCAGGCGCCGGCACGCATGAAAAAAGCCGTTTCCCGGTTTGCAGAACTGATGGGAGAATTGTCAACTTTATGGCAGCTTTGCAGCATCAGTGAGCTGGCGCAGCATGTCATCACCAAAACGGGGCTTCTGGATATGTACGACCCGAGCGATGACGAAAGCGCAGCAAAGCGGGAAAACCTGCTGGAACTTGTCACCGCTGCCAAGCAATTTGAAGCAGAATGGGAACTTGGCATACGCACCTATAGCGACGAGGAGGCGCAGCTTGACACCGATGCGCCGCCCTCTGCACCGACGCTGGAGGACTGGCTCTCTTCCGTATCACTGGAAAGCGACGTTGCACAGGAAGATGCGCCGCAGGGCGCCGTGACGATGATGACAATTCATGGAGCAAAAGGCCTTGAGTTTCCCGTCGTATTTCTAACCGGTATGGAAGAAGGCGTATTTCCCCATGCGCGTGCGCTGGAAGATGAAAGGCAACTGCAGGAGGAACGCCGCTTGTGCTATGTTGGCATCACACGTGCCCGAGAGCTTCTGTATCTGACGCGCGCAGAGTTCCGTGCTTTAATGAACAATGCCGGCGTCCATCTTCCGTCCCGCTTTTTAAAGGAAATTCCAAAGGATGCGGCCGAAGACCGAATTCGCATCGCACCGCGTATGCGTGAGTCCATTTTTGACAGTGAAGAGGACTTCGGCTTTGCCGTCGGGTCCACCTCGTATATCAACCTGACACGCCGCACACCGCAGCAGAGCTTCCAAAGTCAGCAGGCGGCCTTACATGCGCAGCGCACGCCGCAAAATACCGGCACGCCGGCATCTGCGCTGCATACGGGCGATCACGTCCGTCATACCGTCTTCGGCCGCGGCGTTGTCGTCAATATCAAGGGCGATCTTGTCACCGTAGCCTTCGACGGCCGCGGTATCAAACAACTTTCGGCATCATTTGCCAAACTGGAGAAGGAATTGTAAATGACGCAGATATCACAATCGGAACAATTGCAGCAAATGCAGGCGCTTATAGATACGCTCAATGAACATCGACGCCGCTACTATGAGCAGGATGCGCCTATCATCAGTGATGCCGAATACGACGCGCTGTTTGACCGTCTGCGTGCCCTTGAACAGGAAACCGGCATCGTACTGCCGGATTCCCCGGCACACAGTGTCGGCGCACAGCAGGTCTCGCAGGCCTTTGTGCCGGTTACACATCTTGCCAGACTCTGGAGTCTGGATAAATGCCGCCGCGAAGATGAATTGCGTCACTGGGATGCACGTGTTCGCCGCCTGCGTGACGATCTGGTCGCACAGGGACAGGACCTTGCTCCTATTTCCTACGTTGTGGAATACAAATTTGACGGTCTGACCGTCAATCTGCGCTATGAAAACGGTACACTGACACAGGCTGCCACGCGCGGTACCGGTATCGTAGGCGAAGGAATTCTGCCGCAGGTACAGACCATTGCCGGCGTACCGCACCATATCCCCTTTTCCGGCGTGATTGAAGTGCAGGGTGAAGGTATCATGCGCCTGTCCGCACTGCAAGCCTATAATCGGACTGCGCAGGAGCCACTGAAAAATGCACGCAACGCCGCCGCAGGCGCTCTGCGCAACATCGATCCGGAAAAAACGCGGGAAAAGCGCCTGGATCTGTTCTTTTACCAGATCGGGTATTGTAAACCAGAATTAGAAGTTTACAATGTCTTTGATATGTTTGACTGGCTGAGGGACTGTGGTTTCCCTGTTAGTCCGCGTATAACAGCCTGCAACGATATCGACGCCGTCATGGAAGCGATTTCACAAGTTGAAGCAGAACGGGATTCACTCGATTTTCTGATTGATGGCGCGGTTGTCAAAGTTGCCGACTTTGCCACGCGGCGTGCGCTGGGGCATACCGATCGCTTCCCCCGCTGGGCCATGGCCTGGAAGTTTGCCGCAGATGAGGCAACAACCATGCTCGAAGAAGTCACCTGGGAGGTTGGCAGAACAGGACGTGTGACACCGCTTGCACATCTGTCCCCTGTCGAGCTTGCAGGTGCAACGATTCGCCGCGCAACGCTGAACAATGAAGACGACATCCGCCGCAAGGACCTTCGGCTGCACGCCAATGTTTGGGTACGACGTTCCAATGACGTAATTCCTGAGATTACAGGACGTGTCGACGACGGTCTGGAGGGGGAGGAAATTATAGCACCACAGTTGTGCCCGGCATGCGGTGCGCGTCTTGAAAAAAACGGTGCGAATTTAATGTGCATGAACTCCCTGTCCTGTCCGCCGCAGCTGATCAGCC
>JAHZHV010000086.1:5359-6144 GCA_019420085.1 Christensenella sp. | reverse complement strand
GTATCGGTTGAGCAAAAGTCAGCGTGGGATTGGTGTGGTATCTTTATCTAAGTGAAATCCCATTCTCCCAGTTGGAGACAGCCTGCCGCGTCACATGCAGTTTTTCCGCCAGTTCCTTCTGTGTCAGACCCGCCTGCTGACGTAAACTTCGAAGATGCCGTGCAAAATTTGCCATAGATACTTTGCCCCTTCCTTGCCGCCATGCGCCGTATCCGGCAGCGCGGCAACCGTTTCTTTTGATTCAGCATAGCGCACCCGTGGGTATGTGTCACGCAACAATCCGTTGCGCCCGCAAGAACGCACATGTTTTTTCGTGTATCCGTTGCCGGATGCGCCGTTTTTCCCCCAAGCGATCGTGCGCATCCGCCCGGCATGTGATACAATAAAGTGTTTTCCATTTTGAATCCGCAAAAAAACGAGGCGCAGTACTTTCATGAAACGCAACAGTCTTTGGATCAAAACATGGAAACGGCTCTATGCGCTGCTTCCCAAAAAGCAGAAATTCGGTTTTATCGCCGTATTCGCCATACTGGGCGTATCCGCCGTGCTCAGCCAGCTGACGCCCCTTGCCGTCGGGTATCTGACGGATCACGTATTATCCGCGCAGAACGTGACGTTTCCTTCCGTCGTGCCGATTCTGCTTGGCATTTTGCTGATCAACGTCGTCAACGAGGTCATCAAGGTCATCCGTCGGCTGATTGTGGAAGATACCGCAACGCAGGCCGAAAAAAACGCGCGCCAGCAGGCGACGCAATCGCTGCTTCTTGCGCCGCTGTCCTATTTTC
>JAHZHV010000086.1:4840-5349 GCA_019420085.1 Christensenella sp. | reverse complement strand
GCTCAACCGCAGTCTGGAAGGCACGGTTAAGCTGGTCAAGCTCGCGTTTATGGACTTTGCCCCCGCCGTGGCGACGGCGCTTGCGGCGATCGTCACGATTTTCCTGCAGCTTCCGGCGCCCGTTGCGCTGCTTGTCTGCCTGGTCATCCCCGTGGGCATCGCCATTGTCCTGCGGCAAATCGGCACGCAAAAGGGCATCCGCATTGAGCTGATGGAGACCAAGGCCGACATGGACGGCACGATGGTCGAGCTTCTGGGCGGCATGGAAACAATCCGCGCCTGCGACAGCGCCATGCAGGAGAGCCGGCGCATTCAGGATCGCTCCGAACAGCTGCGTAAAAAAGAGATGAAGCACCACAAGGCGATGGCGTTTTACGACTGCCTGAAGTTTGTCAACGAAGCCGTATTCAGCGTCCTGGTCATCGGCATCTGCGTGCTGCTTGCCGCGCGGCACGTCATCAGCGTGGGCACCGTGCTGACTGCCTATCTGTGCTTTACGCAGCTGACGG
>JAHZHV010000086.1:0-4767 GCA_019420085.1 Christensenella sp. | reverse complement strand
TGGTGCTGGCCAACGACTACTTTGCACTTTTGGAGCTGCCGCTTGACTTTTCCTATCGGGATATGCAGGATGCGCCCGCATCTTCGCTTGCCGATAACACCGTCGCGCTGCAGGATGTAAGCTTCGCCTATCCGGAAAAGCCACAGCAGCCGATTCTTTCGCATGTGAACATCACCATTGCGCCGGGGCAGTTTATCGGCATCGCCGGCCCGAGCGGCTGCGGAAAATCGTCGCTGATCAAAGCGATTGACAAACTGGAACCGGCGCAGGGGCAGATTCTGCTGGGCGGCGTGCCGCTTGCGCAGCTGTCGCGTCCCGTTCTTGCAGAATCCGTGGCGCTCGTGCCGCAGACGCCCTTCCTGATCGCCGACACGGTGTATCGCAACATCTGCTATGGCGTCAAGCGGGAGGTCACGCCCGAGCAGGTGCGCGACGCGGCGCGAAAGGCCAACATCGCCGCAGACATCGAAAAACTGCCCGGGCAGTACGACTTTGTCCTGTCCGAGGGCGGCGCAAATCTCTCCGGCGGCCAGCGGCAGCGCATCGCGCTTGCCCGCGTATTCTTAAAACAGCCCCGCATCCTGATTCTGGACGAGGCAACCTCCGCGCTGGACAATACGTCGGAAACGCGCGTCCAGGCGCAGATTGAAAAAATGAAGGACGCATGCGGGACAACCGTCATTTCCATCGCCCACCGGCTGACGACGCTGCGCAACTGCGACGAAATCCTCGTCATGGATCGCGGACAGGTCGTCCAGCGCGGCACATATGAATCGCTACTGCACACGCCGGGCATTTTCCGCGATATGGCCATGGGCGTTTTAAAATAACGCCGCCGGAATAAAACGCAATCAGGCCGCGCCGTTTGTGTAAAACGGCGCGGCCCGTTTTTTTGATGCGCGCAATCGTCCCTCAGATGCGAAGCTGCATCAAAATTTCCTGCGCATCCTGCGCCACCGTCTCAAAGCCCGCGGCCCGGTACAGCGCATACGCCGTCTCGTTGTGTGCGCTCAGTCCCGCGTCAATCTTTGCCGCGCCCTGTCGCCGCAGTGCGTCGATGCAGCACGAAAGCAGGATTTTCCCGAAACCGCGACCCTGAAACCGCGCGTCGATCTGCAGCGCGTCGATGCTGTAAACGCCGCGCCGTTTATCCACTTCAAGCACCGCCAGCCCCACGGCGACGTCCTGCTGGCACAGTACAAACGCGCGGGCGCGCCTTCCCATGGCATACGCGCGGCAAAGGCAGTCGCGCGCGTCCATGACATAGGCGTATTGTTCCGGCGCAAGGCGAATCTGCGTGGCCGCGCGCATCGTGGCAAGGTCGTAGCGCACAAAGCGCGGCTGCGCCGGATATACGACAAATTCCTCCACCGCCTCGCGCAGCTGCCGCCGAAAATACGTCCACTGCCCGTCCTCCAACGCCATCTGCTGCGGCTTTGCATCCATGTGCAAAAAGCGCACGCCGCTTTGCGGATGCAGATACAGATTGCAGGAAAATCCAAGCACCTGCATGCAGGCGGACTGCATGCCCTGCACACGCGCAAAACACACGCCGTTTCGCCCGTTTTGCGCATACAGCATGCGCGCCTGCCGCCGTGTCAAACCCTCCCCGCACGCCAGCGCCGTCAAAAGCCGCGCCATGTCGCGCGGCGTGGTTGAAAGCGCACCACGCAGCGTGCCGGCGCATTGCGGTGCAATGACGGTATCATCCTCCAAAACGCAGTCCATGTCCGGCACGCCATGTCCGGTATCCGTCATGCCCAGCGGTGCAAAGACCCATTCCTGCAAAAGCGCATCAAGCGGCTTGCCGCCCGCCGCCTCCAGCGCCCCCTGCGCCAAAAAGACATTGGATGCGCTGTACGCATCATGCGGCATCTGCTGCGGCGTATCCGCCAGAATCCGGAAAATCTCCTGCGCCGCATACGCACGATCCGCGCACATGCACGCCTGCACCGGATCATCCGGCTGCGGCAGCGCATACAAAAAATCAGGAATATCTGTTTCGTGCCGCAGCGCCGCCTCGACGCTTGCCGAGAACGGACAATCGGTTAGATATTCCCGCAGGCTGCGTCCAAGGTCGATCACGCCATGACGCTGCATGCGCAGCGCGCAATATCCAAGCAAAAACGGCGCATGCGCCGAAATCACAAAGCGCGTCTTTTCCGGCACGCCGTCTTGTACAATCGTCCCCTGCGCATCATATATGCCGACAAAGCCTTCCATCTGCCAGGTTTGATCCAGCGCATGCACGCGCGCCGCCAAAGCGTTTCGATCCATCGTCCGTTGCTTCTCCCCGTTTTTTTATCCGCATATGCAAAACGCGCTCTGCACAGGGCGGGCGCGCTTTGCATTTTGTTGTCTTTGCCTTTTGCTGCGTCAGCTTGCGGCATTGGACTGCGTCTGCGTTCCATCGATCTGCGCGCGCAGCACATCCAGCGCCTTCAAAAGCTGCGTATCATTTTCGTCCGTCACCATAAACGGATTGGCGGCAAGTTCCGCATCCATCTCAAGATAGATATCCGGCTCAATGCCGATGCCGTTGATATTGCGCCCGTTCGGCGTAAAGTACTGCGCGAAGGTAAACTTCAGCGCCGCCGAATCCGCGGTAAACGGCACGGTAATCTGTACCAGTCCCTTGCCGTATGTCGTCGTGCCGATAATCGTCGCCCGGCCGCGATCCTGCAGGGCGCCCGCCATGATTTCCGACGCCGAGGCACTGTTGCCGTTGACCAGCACGACGATGGGGATGTCGATGCAGTCGGCATCCGATTCCGTCACTTCCTGATTGCCTTCCCGATCCTGCGTATAAACGATGACGCCTTCATCCAGCAATACGTCCGTCATTTCGCACACGTCGGTAAAGTAGCCGCCCGGATTGTCGCGCAGGTCAATAATCAGGCCCTTGACGCCCTGCGCGGTGAAGTCCTCAATCTCTTCCATAAAGCGATCCTTGGCATTTCCGGTAAACTCGGTGATCTGCAAATAGCCGATATCCGAATCCAGCACGCGCGCCGCGACGCGGTCAACGGTAAACTCCGCGCGCGTAATACAGATGGTCACCGTCTCGCCGTTTCGCAGGACGTCGAGCGTCACCTGCGTGCCGATATCGCCGCGCAGCAGATTGGCGATGTCGGAAAGATCCATATCCGTAACGATGGCATTGTCCACCGCGATAATCTTATCGCCCTTTTGCACACCGGCCGCCTCGGCAGGCGTATTGGGATAAACACGCACGATCGTTGCGATATTATCAGCAGAATCCGTACTGATCAAAAGTCCCACGCCGGCCATTGTGCCGTTATAGTCCTGCGTGACCTCCGCATACTCCTCCGGTGTCATGTACATCGTATAGACGTCGCCCAGCGCCGCGGTCAGCCCCTTGATGGCGTAGTTGACGTAATCTTCATCCGAGGCCGTATACAAATGGCCCTCCTTGAGCATGGATTCCACCTCAAACAGGCGCTTGTACCGCACCAGAAAATCATAATATTCCTGCGATACCGTATAGTATCCGCCGTTTGACGTGCGATACAGCTGCGACACGGCAAGCGTCGCAAGGCAGGACGCCGCCGCCACAACGATCACAAGCAGGATCACAAGACCCTTTTTGACACCACGATTTTCATATTGTTCCACGCAATTGCCTCCCTTTCGGATGCGTTAGAATTCATTATACCATAATCTATGTGCAATCGGCTTAATTTAATTCATCCAGCGTCAGCGAGAAGCTGGGGACGAATTCACGCATGAAGCGGCGCACCGCTTCCAGATCTATCGCATCGATCGATTTTTTGATCGTTTCGGCCGCGCGTTCAAATTCCCTGTTTCCGGCCTTTAACTCTTCCACGCATTTTAAATACGCACAGATGCGATCCGCCGCCTTGACAAGCGCCCATTCCCCGGCGTCGCGCCCCTGCCCGGTGATATACTGCGCATAATGGGGCCGTAAATCCGCCGGCAGCATGGAAAGCATCTTGTCGTTTGCAATATGCTCCACCGCCTTGTACGCATCGCGAATGCCGGGGTTGAAGTACTTAATCGGCGTGGCAAGATCCCCCGTAATGACCTCGCCCGTCTCGTGATAGACGGCAAGCGCCATGACGTTATTGGGATCCACCGCGCCGCCGCAGGCATTGTGCATCAGCGCAAGCGCATGCGCGATCATCGCCGTCTGCAGCGAATGCTCGGCAATGCTCTCCTGACAGGTGTTGCGCATCAGTCCCCAGCGCATGATATAGCGCATACGCGCAATATAGGCAAAAAAGTGATGCATGCATCAGTCCTCCAAAAAACGATTGACAATGCGATTATACGCCTTTATACTGAACCAGACAACATCATATTCATTCGCTGGGGGCGCTGTAAAAAGCTGAGATTTCGCCCATGAATCGCCATGATCCATGCGTGATTGTCCCTTTGAACCTGTGTAGATAACCCTACCGGAGGGAAGCGAAAACGGCATGCCGGAAATTGGCCGGCGCTGTAATCCGTGCTTTCGTTCCATTGGGAAACGAAAGTTTTTTTATGCCTTTTTTGCGCCATGCGAAAATACATGTATGGAGGTATCGTATGATGTTTTCCCAAATCTTTTCCGACTTTGCCTCACTGAAGGCCGCCACATGGATTTCTCTTGCCGCGCTTTTGGCGCTTGCCGCCATTTTGGTGCTGTGCCGCAAAAAGTGGGACACCCGCATGCTGACCTACGGCGCCATGTGCATTGCGCTGAGCTTTATCTTAAGCTATATCCGCCTGTACCGCATGCCGCAG
>JAHZHV010000085.1 GCA_019420085.1 Christensenella sp. | reverse complement strand
TGCGCCGATGGCCTTTTTCAGGCCGATCTCGCGCGTGCGCTCGGTGACGGAGACGAGCATGATGTTCATCACGCCGATGCCGCCGACAAGCAGGGAAATGCTGGCGATCCAGACAAGCTGGCGGCTGGTGGAATTGGTAATCTCCTGCAAATTCTGCGCGTCCTGCAAAAGGTCGCGGCCCTTGTAGGTGATGTTCTGATTCTGCTGCAGCGTCTGATGCACCTGCGACTGGGTTAAGATCTCGCCCGCACGCTGAGACACGCGCGTCATCTCGTCGGTCGAGGCGGCGCGCACGGCCGCGCACTGCGGCTCGTCAAAGCCGTAGAGAATCGGCCAGGCGCTGGAGGTGACAAACACGCGTCCGGCGGAAGTATCAGCGTACATGTGATAGTCGTTAATGGAGTTGATCGTCGGCTCAAATGTCTTTGACAGCTCCACCACGCCCACGACGCTGAAGGGCTGCCCCAGAATTTCAATCACGCGGCCGACGGCGTTTTTACCGTTAAACAGCGTCTGCGCAGCGCGCGCGTCGATGACGGCAAATTTCGCGGCGGTTTCATAATCGGCGTCGGTAAAATTGCGCCCGTAGAGCACGCGGTAGCCGTACAGGTCCATGTAATGGCTGTCGACGCCGTAAAGCGCGCCGTTAAAAGCCGTGTTCTGGTAGAAGATGTTATCCATGTACTGGCGCATCGTAAACAGCGACGCCTGCTGCGCGCCCTCGATATTCTCCAGCGCGCTGCGCGTGACCTCGTCGATCGTGCGGATACCCGCCGGCGGCCTGCTGTAGGAGAAATCCATCGGATAATCCTCCTGATACGGCTGCACGACGACGGCGTTGTTGCCTGCGCCGACTAAATTGCGCTTGATCTGCTCGTTGGCGCCCTTGATGGTCGAGACAATCGTGATGATCGAAGCGATGCCGATGATGATGCCCAGCATCGTCAGGAACGAACGCATCTTATGCGCCCATACGCCCTGAAAGGACAGAATAATATTTTCTTTCACAGCCGTCCTCCTTCCCAATCAATGCTGATACAATTCGGAAATGTCCGCTTCCCGGCACTTTGCCCCGTCGCGCACGGCGCGTCCGTAGGGGAATGCGATCAAATCATCCGCCGTCAGGCCGTCCGTAATCTGGGTATAGGAACCCCAGACGTTGATGCCCGTGCGCACGAAGCGCTGCCGAAGGATACCTTCTTCATCCTGCACATAGACGTAGCTTTTGCCGTCCTCGCTGCGCAGGAAGCTGTTTTCAAGATACAGGCTCGCGCCGCCCGTCTCCTGCTGTTTGGGCTGCATGGAAACCTGCACCCATTCGTTTTCACGCAGCGCGGCGTCAATGCCGACCTGTACGGTCATCGGATACTGGGATACGTTGCGGTTGCCCGCGCCGTAGTAGCCGCCCGCGTTCTGCGCCGGTACGTCGGAAATCGCGCTGATCGTGCCGTCGTACATGCCGCCGGACTCCCAGGAGGTGACCGTCACCGCATCGCCGACGGACACGTCGGACAAATTCAGCTCTCCGATCGTACATTCCACATAGAACCCGCCGTCGCCGGAGACAAGCACAACGGGCTTGCCCTCCTGACGCGCCGTCTTTTCATCCAGGACGGAAACAACCGTGCCGTCAAGCTGCGCCGTAATCGTACCGGACTGCGTCTCCATGCGCATGCGCGCAAGTTCCACGCGTGCAAGGCGCACCTGCAAATCCAGGTCCGAAATCTTCTTTCGCTGGTCAACCTTCATCTGTGCAATTTCGGCTGCCGTATAGCCGCTTGTATCATCCGTCGGCTCGGGCGTGGGCTCCGGTTCCGGCTCCGGCGGGAGAATTTCCTCCGGCTCCAGCATCTGGAAGGACACCGTGCCATCCGTCTCGTCGCGCAGGAACGTCATCGCCCACTGGCGCAGCACATCGCCCTCGGGCGCGTTGTCCTCGCGCTGCTGGAACAGCGCATAGCACTGCGTTTTGTCGCCCAGCATCGATTCGATCAGCGCCTTTGTATAGGACATTTCTTCCCCGCACAAAAACACATACGGATTTTCCCGCGTGCCGTCGGTGCCCTCCATAAGATACGGCAGCTCCTCCTCGGGGATCGGGTGTTTCTCCGGCGGCGTGGGCGTCGGCGTCGGCGCCGGCGGTACATAGGGGCGCATCGCCGAAATCCGCTGCAGTTCCTCGTTGGCCTGCCGCAGTTCCAGCTCCAGTTTCTGGACGCTTAACTCCTTTCGCTGGAGGGAGATGTCCGTCAGCGTCGTGTCAAAGGACAAAAGCGGATCGCCTGCGTGCACCTGCTGTCCCTGCGCGACGTGAATCTGCGTTACCTTCTGCGTCTCGGAAAGATAGATCGTCTGCATCCGGTCATAGCGCACCGTGCCCTCCACCTGGCGCTCCTCGCCCCAGTAGGAGTCCATCGAAACATTCGAGACGCTGTAGACGTTGACCGCCTTTCGGCTGTTTGCAAGCAGCAAAAGCACGCCGATGACCGCCCCGACCACAAGCGCCGCGCAAAGGACGATCGCAAGGATTCGTCGTGTCAGCTTCTTCAAAGTCCCACGCCCTCCTTCCGTTTATCCGACAGCACGCCGTCGCGGATGTAGGAAATGCGCCGCGCGCACTTTGCAATCTCCGGTTCGTGCGTAATCATGACAATCGAGGTGCCGTTTTGATTCAAGGTCCTGAAAATCTCCATGATCTGCGCGCCGGAAGCCGTGTCAAGCGCGCCGGTCGGCTCGTCGGCAAGCAGGAGCTTGGGCCGCGTCGCCATCGCGCGCGCAATCGCCACGCGCTGGCACTGTCCGCCGGACAGCTGATTGGAAAAGAACGTCTTGCGCTCGGCAAGTCCGACCATCTCCAGCGCCTCGGCCGCGCGGGCAAGGCGCTCCTTTTTGGACACGCCCGCGTATAAAAGCGGCAGCGCCACGTTTTCAAGCGCCGAAAGCCTGGCAAGAAGATAGAAGTTCTGAAAGACAAACCCGATCTGCCGGTTGCGCACGGCCGCCAGCGCGTTGTCCGACGCGCCCTGATACGACTGCCCGTCGAAGCGGTATTCCCCGCGCGTGGGCACGTCAAGATACCCCAAAATATTCATCAGCGTCGTCTTGCCCGAACCCGACGGGCCCATGATCGCAAGATAGTCGCCCTCTTCCACCTGCAAATTGACGTCGCGCAGCACCGGCACCATTTCGCGCCCCTGCAGATAGTCCTTGCAGATATCCTTCATTTCAATCAGCATTGCCGGCCTCCTGTGTCGCGTCAAGCGGCACCGCTTCGCCGTCTTCGGAAGGCATTTCGCCGCCTTCCTCGGAAGGCATTTCGCCGCCTTCCTCGGGCAGCACTTCGCCGCCCTCCTCAGGCATCACTTCGCCGTCTTCCCCGGCGTCCTGGCCAAAGGTTGATTCATCGTAATAGACCACGCGCATGCCTTCGGCAAGGGAAGCATCCGGCCAGGCGATGTAATCCTCCATCGTCAGCCCGTCCTCGATGACGTAGGTGCCTGTTTCCTCATTGCGCGCGCCAAGCGTAACGCTGCGGCGCTCCAGCGTGCTGCGGGACGAGGCCGCCCAGACGTAGGCGCCGTTGTCGGTCATGACAATGTAGCCCTGATCCAGCGTAATCTGCGCGTTTTCATCCGCCTGCCCGAAGTCCGGTTCGATATAGACATGCTGCCCCAGCATGAGCCCGTCGACGTCCTCGGGTGTAATGAAGAACGGATAGCTGCTGCTTTGTCCCGTATCCGCATCGGAAGAAGACGCACTGTTGCTGCTGATGACGACGCCGCCGCCGGAATTATCCTGCGTCTGGGGGCTGTCCCAGTTGATGACGTCAATCGTGCCGCGCCAGAATTTCGTCTCGTCCGTGCGCGAACGAATCAGCACGGACGCGCCCTGCGTCAGCGATTCGCGGTTTAACTCATTGATCGTGCCCTTGACACGGAACACGCCGCTTTCCACGATCGTCATAAGCGGCAGCGGCGCGCCGTTTTGGCCGGTGCCGCCGTCGGTATGGATCGACTGCACATGTCCGTTTACGGGCGATACCACCTGATTGTCCGCCGCCGAAGCCTGCAAATTGGCAAGCTCCGCCTGCTTGACGGACATGTTGTACTGCGCCTCTTTCTGATCCAGCACCAGGCCCTGAATCTGCACCGTATAGGAAAGCTGCTCCGAGCCCGACGCGCCGCGTTTTTCCTGTTCCAGCTGCGCGATCTGCTCGGCGTAGGTGTTGACCGAACCTGCCAGCTGTTCGATTTCAAGCTGGGTCTTCTGGATCGTCAGGGCAAGATCCTCCATATTATATGTAAACAGCACCTGCCCCTCGGTCACCTCGTCGCCCTCGGAAACCATCATCTGATCGATCGTCTTGGACTCCTCTTTTTGAATGACCGTCTCGCTCTGCGACACGACGACGCCCGCATACCGGTCGACGCGCAGCGACGGCATGCCCATCAGCATACCAACCGACTGCACCGACGCCGTCTGCTTCTTCTCCCTGGCACAGCCGGTGGAAAGTCCTACGGCAAGCACCGCTGCAAGTATCGCCGCCAAAACACGTTTGCCTTTGTTCATACCCGTTTGTCGACTCCTTTTCCCCTGTTTCAAAACCGGCCCGCCGCGCCGCGCGCATTTTCTTTTGCCGGTTCTTTTTTAAAACCTGTTTCTATCATAACAAACCCCCGCGCCGTTTGTCTCTTGAGAAATTCTTAATATTATTCCGGTTCGGTACCATTTTTCGAGCAATCTGCTTCCAATCGGCAAAAACTGTCAAAAATATGCAAACATGCCGCAGCAGCGCCGCATGAGCCGCCCATTGCCCACGCGTTCCAAAGGAAGCGGACAAAAAGCATCGGCACGCAGCCAAAAAAAGCCGCGCGGGTAAACATCGGAAGATGCGCGCGGTAAAAAAGCAAAGTAAGAAAACGCCCCTTCCACCGCGTGTTTCATTCCTTCAATAAAACAAAAACGCCGCCGCGCGCGTTGCGTTTTCCTCCGCACAAAAAAGTTCCCCCCAACATGGGGTATAAACAGGCAGCGGCGCGGGGGCAAAAAAGGCGCTCTGGGTAAAAATGCGCAAAGCGCGCCTGTCCACCGCGTCCGGCTTCTGCACCATGCAAAAAGCGCACGCACGGTGCGCGAGGTAAAACGCAGGAAAAAACGCGTGAAAACGAAAAAAGCCACACTGAGCTTTCCCTGCCGCGCAAGCGGGGACGTAAGGAAAAAGCAGCGGCACGGGAAAAAGCGTGCGGGTAAAACGCGTGAAAACAGAAAAACCGCGCCGCGCTTTCCCTGCCGCGCAAGCAGGAACGTGAGGAAAAGCAGCGGCCGGGGACAAAAAGGGCGCGCTGGGTAAAAATGCGCAAAGCGCGCCCGTCCGCAGCGTCCGGCTTCTTCTCCCCACGAAAGACCCGCCGCGCCTTCTTTTGTTTTCCCCTCCACACAAAACCCGCCGCGCTTTCTTTTGTTTCCCGCTCCGCACAAAACCGCCGCGTCCGTTTTGACCGGTGCGCGGCGGGTCTTTTATGAACGCTACAGAATCGCACGAAGAAATGCGCCGGGGCGGCGGATTTCATGGACGGTCTGTGCAAAAGGGGGTGCAGCGCATCTTTTCCCCATTTATACAAAAGCGCCGCGTCCGGTTTAATCCATGCGCGGCGGGTCTTTTATGCACGCGAAAGGAGCGTGCGAAGGAATGTAACGGCACGTTTTTCTCACCGGCGGCCTGCGCAAAAGGGCATGGTGGGTCTTTCTCGATGCTACAG
>JAHZHV010000084.1:2490-2909 GCA_019420085.1 Christensenella sp. | reverse complement strand
ACTGATTGGCAAGCTTGCAAAGATACTCGCCAAAGAAAATCAGGTCAGGATGCGCGCTGTAGCCGACGTCAATAATGATCGGAGAGTTCAGCTCCTCTGCCGCCTCGATCGCAGCACGGGCTTCACGCTCACCGCCAACGTTGGGGGCAGGAACGCCATAGTAGCCTTTGTTGGCATGGTCCAGGATTTCCTTCATGGTCACAAGCATGGTAGAAATACTCCTTTTTTAAATAATTTTGTTGTACGCAACTGTTTATATTATAGCACCGTATATCGTTATTTCGCAACATAAAAAACGTCTGCCGTTCCAAATTCCATGAAACGGCAGACAAGCCCTGCAGAATATCAACTGGCAGATTAATAATTTTCGGCCTTAATGCGGAAATAGCTCTTGGGATGTGCGCACACGGGGCAAACCT
>JAHZHV010000084.1:0-2480 GCA_019420085.1 Christensenella sp. | reverse complement strand
CGCCTGTTTGCCAATATGAATATGACCGCAGTTTCCGCACTGCCAGATCACATCGCCCTCGCGCGAAAATACGATGCCGCCTTCCACATTAGCAAGAAGTTTGCGATAGCGCTCCTCATGCTCTTTTTCGATTTTTGCAACGCCTTCAAAAAGCTCTGCAATGTGCGTAAACCCTTCTTCACGCGCAACCTTTGCAAATTCAGCATACATTTCAGTCCACTCGTAGTTTTCTCCTGCCGCTGCATCCGTCAGGTTGTCAGCTGTGCCGGGAATTTTCCCATCGTGGAGAAGCTTAAACCAAAGCTTTGCATGCTCCTTTTCGTTTGCGGCGGTTTCTTCAAAAATCTCCGCGATCTGCACATAACCATCTTTACGCGCCTGAGAAGCGTAATAGGTATATTTGTTGCGTGCCTGGGACTCGCCCGCAAATGCGGCCAACAAATTTGCCTGCGTCCTGCTGCCGTTAAAATCCATGTTTCAGTACCTCCATTGTTTGATAGATTTATCACACCGATTTTTGGATGTACAAATTGACCATGCGCATTTGCACACCGCATCATCGGATGGATACAATTTGTTTCTTAGATTACCGCAAAAAGAATTGCTTTGTCATCACCCCTGAATTGGCGTGAAATCCTGTGCCCCATGCTTACATATAGGGCAAATAAAATCCGGCGGAAGAGATTCGCCTTCATATACGTAGCCACAGATCTGGCACACAAACCCCTTCGTTTCTTTTTCAACTGCCGGTTGCGGTTTAATGCGCGCATGATATTCGCGATATGTCACAGGCGCTGTATCATTGAATTTCTCCTGCTGCGTTACCTTTGCAAAAAACAGCACATGCGTGCCAAGATCAATATGCTGCTGTACTTCAGCACTTAAATAACCGCAGCATTCCTTTTGCAAGTATGCAATTCCGTTGTTGGAACGCCGTACATCTTTGTCAAATTTATCGACATCTTTGCCACTTTGAAATCCAAACTGACGGAAAACGGAAAAATCAGCTTCCTGATTTAAAATACTCAAATTAAACGCACCCGTCTGCAAAATCATTTGGCATGTGTAGTTTGCTTTGCTGACGGTAACGGAAATTAACTCCGGCGCTGTTGTGTGCTGCATAGCTGTATTGATAATGCAGCCGTTGTCTTTATCCCCCATTTTTGCAGACAAAACAAACAGGCCATATGTCAAGTCATTTAGAATTTTATTCAATGCAGGCGCCTCTCTTTCCATTTTTTGATATTCATGATAACTGATAGATATATTTTACACGATAAACATGATACCATACAAGATGTGGGTAAAACAATTCGAAAAGATTTGTATGAAAAAACATGTAAACGTATACATATTTTTTCTTGACAATCAAAAAAACGATGATACACTGAAGACATGAGAGGTATCTCAATAAACGATTTTTCCACAGTAAATCAAAAAGGAGAAACACATCATGAGCGATCCTGTCCGTAAAATGTATTGTGTAGACGGCGAATGGAAAATGTCCAAAACCGACCGTTATATGCCTGTTACCGATTCCAGCACTGGTGAAGTGATCGCCGAAGTGCCCTGCTGCACACAGGATGAAGTGGAAGAGGCCATTGCATCTGCGCATGAGGCATTCCAGTCCTGGAGCATGACCACGCTCAGCTACCGGACGCAGATGATGTTCAAATGGCGCAATATCCTTGTAGAGCATTTGGATGAGCTGACATATCTTTGTGCAAAAGAGCTTGGTAAAAATCTGAATGAAGCCAAGGGCGACATTTTAAAGGCTATTGAACCGACAGAACTTGCCTGCGCGCTTCCTTCCATTTCGCAGGGTTATGCTTCGCTGCAGGTAACGCGTGGCTTTGATACTGCATCTTATCGTATGCCGCTGGGTGTTGTTGCCGGCATTGTTCCGTTCAACTTCCCTGCTATGATCCCCTGGGGCTGGATGGTTCCTCTGGCAATTGCAACCGGTAATACGGTCGTGTTGAAGGCTTCCAGTGCTACGCCGCTTACCAGCATGCGCATCCTTGAGCTGTTCTATGAGGAAGGGCAGTTCCCCAAGGGTGTTGTCAACCTTGTCACTTGCAGCCGCAAAGAAGCTGAGCTGCTTCTGACAGACAGCCGCATCAAAGCCGTCACATTTGTCGGTACCACGGATGTAGGCAAGCACATTTATTCCACTGCAGCAGCACATGGCAAGCGTGTTCAGGCGCAGTGTGAAGCAAAGAACCATGCGCTTGTATTGGAAGATGCCGATCTTGAGAGCGCAACGAACGCAATTATCAATTCCACCTATGGCTGTGCCGGAATGCGCTGCATGGCACTGCCGGTTGTCGTCGTGCAGGAGAGCATTGCGGATCGCTTTGTGGCCATGCTGAAGGAAAAAGCGGAGGCTATGGTTGTTGGATGTGCTTATGATCCCAACACCAAGCTTGGTCCCGTTGTTTCCGCCAAGCATAAGGAGTCTGTCTGCAACTGGATTCAAA
>JAHZHV010000083.1:6084-17190 GCA_019420085.1 Christensenella sp. | reverse complement strand
ACGTACAATCGGCTATTCATTTGCCGGGCTGTTTACTGCCATCATCGCCGCATACATCTGCACGCTGATGTGTTTGTTTGTCTATGGCAAAACACGGGCCGATGTCGTGCTGCTGCCCATCGTGTGTACAACCGGCGGTGTGCTTTGTGCATTGCTGGCCGCGCCGCCTCTTGAAATGCTGTACAATCTATGTGCACAGGCACTGATACATGTAAGCGCATGGCCATCCTTCCTTGCCTATTCCTGCATTGCCGCACTGGCAGCGTTTCTGAGTGTTACGCCCATTTCGATGTTTGCCATCGCTGCAGTGCTGGGCGACGGTACGCTCAGCGGCGCCGCTTTTATTGGATGCTGCGCCGCCATGGTCAGCTTTGCAGCTGCTTCTTATCGGGAAAACGGCATGTGGATCGCACTTTCACATGCGCTGGGTACGCCGCGCTTACAGATGGGAAATATCTTCGGCAATCCGTTGATTTTGCTTTGTCCATTGTTATCCGCTGCACTGGGTGGACTTGCTGCCGGTGCATTTGCCTTTGCATGTCCGGCAGCGTGTGTCCCGCAGGCACTTACCATGCTTGGCGGCATTGTGACTTTGCTGACTTCCACAGCGCAGACACAATGGCTTTGGACACTGCTTTGCGTCGGCGTCTGCACCGTCGCGATCCCACTTGTCATTACAATTCCGCTGAATCGTATGCTGTATACCACGCGTGCCATGCAGCATGCGCCCATGCGCGTGGAACTGTGAGTTTCCTTGCATTTCGTATCGATTCGTGTATAATGGCCTTGAACGTATTCCATTGGATTGAGAACTTGCTTTTCGTCAAAGCAACCAGGAGGAACTTGTATGCTGGATCTTAAACGCATTCGTGAAAATCCCGATCAGATTCGCAACGCACTCAAAGCGCGCCGCAGCGATATCGATCTGGAACCCTTCTTTGAACTGGAACAGAAGCGCCGTGCGCTCATCGCGCAGGTCGACGCAATGCGCTCACGCAGCAACGCCGATTCCAAGCAAATTCCCGTCATGAAAAAGAACGGTCAGGACGTCACAGCGCTGCTTGCAGAGATGAAGGAGCTGTCCGCACAGATCAAAGAACAGGAAGAGCAGCTTCGTATCGTTGAGCAGGCGGTAACCGATTTTGTTTTAACCATTCCCAATGTGCCTGCCTCGGACGTACCCGATGGTGCAGATGACAGCGCCAACCAGACCGTGCGCACATGGGGCGAACCCACAAAATTTGACTTTGAACCCAAAGCGCATTGGGATATCGGCACTGATTTGGGAATTCTGGATTTTGACACTGCCGCCAAGGTCACCGGCTCCCGCTTTACATTCTATCGCGGCGCCGGTTCTCGTCTGGAGCGCGCACTGTACTGCTTCATGCTGGATACGCATACTGAAGAAAGCGGCTATGAAGAGGTTTTTCCGCCTTACATGGTGCATCGCCGCAGCATGATCGGAACCGGTCAGCTTCCAAAGTTTGAGGAAGATGCGTTCAAGGTACAGAATACCGAGTACTTCCTGATTCCTACAGCGGAAGTTCCCGTCACAAACATGTATCGCGAGCAGATCCTTGACGGTGCACAGCTTCCGATTAAGCATTGTGCCTACAGCGCCTGTTTCCGCGCTGAAGCCGGCAGCGCCGGACGCGATACGCGCGGTCTGATTCGCCAGCATCAGTTTAATAAGGTAGAGCTTGTCAAGTTCGTCCGTCCCGAAAACTCTTATGACGAATTGGAAAGCCTGACGCATGATGCAGAAAAAATTCTGCAGAAGCTCGGCCTTCCCTACCGTGTACAGCTATTGTCCTCCGGCGATCTGGGCTTCTCTTCGGCCAAAACCTATGACCTGGAAGTCTGGATGCCCTCTTATGGCCGCTATGTGGAAATCTCCTCCTGCTCCAATTTCGAGGACTTCCAGGCGCGGCGTGCCGGCATTCGCTTCCGTGATGAAAACAAGCAGGTCCGTTATGTGCACACGTTAAACGGTTCCGGTGTCGCTGTCGGACGCACCGTTGCCGCCATTTTGGAAAACTATCAGCAGGCAGACGGTCATGTGCGCATCCCCGATGCACTTGTACCTTATATGCGCGGCCGCACGACAATCTGACGCGACGCGGAAATGCTGTTTGAAGCATTTTATACCGCTTCACAAAAAGACAGATAAAAAAGACCGGATATTGTAACGATATCCGGTCTTTTCTCTTTCATTTGAATATCTGCCAAGCCGCTGCACAAACAATTCCCATGAAGAATACGGGCTTTACATCAATTGCTGCAGCGTGGCACCAACAACCGCTTTGAACGCACGCTGCGTCCCATTTGCCATCTGTGCAATACGTCAAAGGCAAACCGGGAATATTAACCCCACAGCAACAGCATTTGCTTATCGGTATGCTGCCCCAAACGCTGGCGCCTGCATCGGTGTTTTCAGCAAATCATATACACAGATGGCATGAACATCCGTGCCGCGGCCATCGCCGCAAACGGGATAGCTGCATGCATTTCCTCTTTCCCATCTCCATCATTTTGACCATAAACGCACATCGGACCCGTGGCCAATAAAATATTCTATTTACATATCTTATTACTGATATTCTGAAATTCAAAGTCATGCCTGTCACCAACACAAAAAAGCGCTGCCCGCAAGGACGGACGCAACGCAATGCTCTTATCAACATCAAATATCCAAAATTCCCATAATGACAATGCCTACAATTACTGTTCCAACCCACAAATAATGTTTGCGCGACAACTTTTCTTTCAGGAACAGGCGGCTCCACAGAACCGATGCGACACAATACGAAGAAATAATGGGCGCCGCAAACGCCACATGCGCAGTATCCGCTAAGGCATAGATGTAAAAAAACTGTCCGATTGTTTCAAAGATAGCGCCGGTATATTTGGGTGCCTCCTGACGCGGCACAAGGCGCTGCTTGCGAATGACGGTAACATAAAACAAACATACAAGGCCCACAATCAGGAATGTCAATTCATAGGCCACATTTGCCACATCTTCATCCAGCATCTCCAACACACGACTGTCAGCAAATGTTCCAAGCGCATCCAGCAAACAGTAGATTACAGGAATTACGATTGCTACCCAACTTTTTGCGTAACGGAAGTTTGACGCATCCTGACGCGCAGCACGCAATGCTTCATCTTCACGTGCTTCCGTAATGCCCAGACCAATTACACCAATGCAAACAAGTGCCACGGCTACCAGCGCCATTGCGGGCAGATCAGGACCGATACCAGCCGTGGCAAATGTTAGAATTGCTACAATTGCACCCGAACTGTTGCAAATTGGCGATGAAATGGAAAGTTCGATGTAGCGCAGGCCAAGGTAACCCATTGCCATGGAAGCAATGTACAGCAAAGATACCGGCAGATAAGTCAAAATCGCCTGACCGTTAATTTCTACCCCGCCAACAAAAATTTCGTATGCAGCATGCAGCCCCATAACAACGCCAACAGCCGTCACCATTTTCAGATGACTATAGGGATCTTTTGCATCACGACAGCCAATTTTGGAAAACAGATCCGAACCACTCCAACATAAGAGCGCGATAATTGCAAACCAAAACCACATATTCTTCAACCTCCTGTCCAAAAACTTATCCGATCATAATACCTCAGCGAATCTGTATACGAAACATCCCTTTCTTTACACAGTCGCGTGTTCCATTGTAGTCGATTTCCTGTCGTCCTGCAACAAAAAACGCATGTGTTCTTTGTTTTGCTGCTTTTTTCTTTTCAGAATGTATGCTTTTATGTAAAAAAAGAAGAAGGCCAAAAGCCTTCTTCTCTTTGTTTGTAACCAGACTCTTTGAATTATCTGCCGTACCAGAACTCACGGCAGGCCTTTTCAGCGCCTTCATCCGCAAAGTCGGGCTTGATGCCAAGGTACATGCAGGCTTCTGCAACGATGGGCAAATATTTGCCGTACGCGCAGCAGCTGTGATGGATGTACGGTCCCTTGACGATCTTGTCTTCCCAGGCAACCCAGTCTTTGACTTCGCACCAGCTGTACGTGCCGCCCGTACGGGGGCCTTCCACGCTGCGGGCCTCGCCCAGCAGCATGCTGTACTGGCCGTGATCGCCGTCAAAGCGGATGATCGTAATATCCTCGTTGGTCTTGCACTCAAAGTGCGTGCGGCCTTCCTGCCACATAACCTTGTCGCCGTCGCCAGCCGTGGAGGGCGGGAAGTTACCGCAGTGCCACATAAGCTCGGCATTATCATTGTAACGATGACGGACAGTCAGGTCTGCAAAGAACACACCGCTGTTGTAGAGGCTTGCGCCCTGCAGCAGACGCGTGCCGATAACGCCATGAATATCCGTTTCGCAGGCAACCGGCAGGCCGGCATCCGCAAGGAAGCCGTTGACGCCGCATGCGGCAATACCCATCGAATTGCGGAACGCAGCCCAGCACTGCATGGCGGCAGCGTTGCACTTAAGCTCCTTGGCCCAATCCAGCATCGCTACATAATAAGCGCCCAGCATCTGAATCTGCTCGTTCGTCACACCAAGAGAGGGAACCTCGCAGTCCTCAGCCATCTTCGCCGGCGTAATGCCGCAGATCATATCCGCAGCTTCCTTCACGCGTGCGAGCTCATTTGCAATCAACGCCTTGGCGCGCTCGGCCAGCTCAAAGTTGGACACCGGCAGCACGCGGATGCCAAACTTCTCAAGGATTTCGCCCTCATTGATCATAACCGTCCAGAAGGGTTCCGGACGCGTGCCGACCTGCAGAATCTGCGTTTCCTTGAAATCACGAACCGCCGCGCAGACAGCTGCAAAGGCTTCATAGCCGCGCTTAAAAGCAGGATCGTCGATATCGGTGTTGGGAATGTAGGTGAAGGGCACATTCACGCGGCGAAGCGCCTTACCAGTTGCAAACAGACCGCACTGAGAGTCACGCGGACGGCCGACGCCGACGCCGAACTCAGAGCCGCCATTTGCCTCGGTATCGTCATCGCGGGGACCCCAGATCAGTACGGGCACACCCAGCTGACGTGCCGTATTGGCGACAGCAGCCTCACAACCAAAGTTGCAATGCGGGAAGAACACGCCGTTCACGCCTTCTTCTTTGAACTTCTTCACGACAGCAATAACATCATCTTCTGTCTGAAGGATGTTCAGCGGGGTGACATCATCGATCCCTACGACCTCAATCACACCGTCGCAAGTCCAGCCCTTGATTGCCTCGTAGATCTTGTCGCGCACCTCCATGTACTGGGGATGGCTGAACGGAACGCGCTTCGTCGGCGCAAAACCGATCTTAACGACTTTCTTCATGGTTTATTTACCTCCGTGAAAGAATCACTTTTTCTTTTCAATACGTAAGAAATGGCAGTCACAAAATCAGACAAGGGCAGTCCCCTTTGGAACTGCCCCTGCCCTTATCCCAGGGGATTCTCCCATTGGGATTACGTTGATCCCTTTTCCAGAAAGATCAATCCTTAATTAGGCTGCTTCGTGATACAAACGCAAGCGCGTTAGGAAGCGGAGCGAAGCAGTGCGATGTAATCCTGAACCTCTTCGGAATCCAGGTTATCCTGCGTGACTTCCAACAGACCGGAGTCAATGCGCTGACCGCCAAGGTCCTCACCTGCAAGCGCAGCAACCGCAAGATACACACCGTAGTAGCCCATGTTGTACGTGCTCTGCGCAACAGACGCATACTCCCAGCCCTGCTCCATCAGGTCATAGGAGTCGATGTTGAAGTCCATGCCGACACCAATGACATCCTTATTACCAGCTTCCTTCAAGGAAGTCAGGAAATACACGGAGTCACCGTTGAAACCAGCCAGACCAACAAGATCCGGATACGCGGACTGGAAGTCCTGACCAAAGGACATTGCCAGGTTGTTGTCGCTCTCAGAGACCTTGATCTCGTCCCACAGAACTTCAACATTCTCTACACCGTACTCAGCGGCGTTCTCTTCCCAGTAGGCCTTGAAGCCGTCCTGACGGTCGATAACAGTCTGAGAACCGGTGTTTACGCACTCAAGGCCAACCTTACCTTCGGTATAGCCCCTCTCCTGCAGACCCTGCATCAGCAGACGAGCCATCGTCGCACCAGCGTTGACGTTGTCGGTCAACAGAGCAGCATCATAACCGCCGCTGGTGGAAATAACGGTATCGATCAGAATGATCGGGCCTTCATACATGGACTCAGCCTCTTTGATGGGAGCATCAAGAGCCTTAGAATCGCACGGCGCAGCAAGGATCGCATCGGGGTTCGCAGCAACCGCGTTCTGCAGGTTGTTGATCTGCTGGTCGATGTCGGTCTCCTTCTCAACGCCCTGCATGGTGATCTCGATACCGAGCTCATCGCCAGCAGCCGTCATACCGGTTTCAACACCGGTCCAGTACGTGCCGCCCAAAACCTTGCCGACCCAATAGAACTTCATGCCGTCGGTCTCAACATCCTCAGCAAAAGCGGTAACGCTTTCCAGATCGAAGTCCGTGCTGACGTCGCTCTCTGCGCTCGCCGGCGGCTCTTCTTCTGCCTGTTCGTTGTTCTCAGTATTCGCCTGGCCGTCGTCCGTCGTGTTGGAGCAAGCAAACAGCGCGAACACCATCGTCAGTGCCAACAAAATGGCAAAGAATTTCTTCATGAGTGTTCCTCCTTAAAGAAGTGTGTTGATGTTGTCAACAGGTACACAGTTTGGAAAAGGGACTTCTGCCGATTGTTCGGCTAAATATATGTTGGAACACGCGGGCAGGCGACCCTGCCCGTGTGCAACAACCAACTACGCTCAAGGCATTCGCCTTTTCAAATCGCTTCACCCAATTATCAGGTGAACTTGCGGTTACGGTAAGCTTCCAGTGCGACAGCTGCGACCAGCAATGCACCCAGAACAACCTGCTGCCAATACGTGTTGATACCGCAGACGTTCATGCCGTTACGCATGATACCCATAATCAGAGAACCGATAACGGTGTTGAGAATGTTACCTTCGCCGCCGCTCATGGCAACGCCGCCCAAAACGGAAGCAACAATCGCCTGGAATTCGTAACCGGTACCAGCCGTGGGCTGTGCAGAAGATGCACGGGACGCCGTGATCACGCCAGCGATAGAGGCCATGATGCCGCACAGGACATACATGATGATGCGAACGCGGACAACGTTAATACCGGACAGACGCGCCGCCTCAACGTTCGACCCGCAGGCATACAGCTTGCGGCCGTAAGCCGTCTTGGAAAGAATGATGCCCATGATAATACCAAGGACGATCATGATAATGACGGAAACCGGAATGCCATAGAAACTATCGGACGCACCAACACGAGAAGCACCAAAGAAAGCGAACTGCTCTGCAGCCACATCACTCTTGATGTCGGCGCCAAACAACGGACGACCGTCAGTTACGATATACGTCAAACCACGGAATACCCACTGGGTACCCAACGTTGCAACGAAGGGAATAACGCCAAGAATCTGGGTAGAAACACCATTGATAATGCCCATCACGACGCCGGCCAGGATCGTAATGATAAAGGACAGCCATACCGGCATACCAGCCATGATGCCCCACATGACAATCATGCCTGCAAGACCAAGCGTCGAACCTGCGGACAGGTCTGTGCAGCCGCCAACCAGGCAATAAGTCAGGCCATAGCCGACGATAGAATACGTAACAACCTGATGCAGGATGTTAATCTGGTTATTCTGCGTCATGAAGCTCTCAGGCTTCAAAACCGCAAACAGGATATAAAGCAGAATCAGAGCGGAGCCGGAAACCAGCATCTTTTTGGTGCTCGGGCTCATCTTTTGCATGAAAGTTGCCTTTTGCATATCTACAAACCTCTTTTCCGTTGAATCTCGAATTGCAAAGTATCCGCTTATTCAGCAGCAGCCTTCTGGCCGCCCAGAACGTCGCCTTCCAGCTTGTTGTAGCCCGCAGCAAGGAACAAAAGCTTCTCCTGCGTCGCTTCACTGGTGGGCATCTCACCGTTGATCTCGCCCTCGTGAATGACGATGACGCGATCGCTCATGCCAAGGATCTCAGGCAGTTCGGAGGAGATCATGATGATCGCCACGCCCTGATCCGAAAGCTGATTGAGCAGCTCGTAAATTTCAAACTTGGAACCAACATCGATACCACGAGTAGGCTCATCAATGATCAAAATCTTAACATCGTTGCACAGCCACTTTGCTACGACAACCTTCTGCTGGTTACCACCGGACAGGTTGCGGCACAGCTGATAATGACTTGGCGTACGAATGCGAATTGCATCGATATATTTACGCGCATTTTCAAGTTCCTGCTTTGCACTGACAAAACCGAACTTCGTCATAGCATCCGTGTGCGCCATGTTGATATTAAACATGACATCCAAGCTCAATGCCAAGCCATCCAGTTTGCGGTTTTCTGTTACAAACCCGATACCATAACGGTTCGCCTGTGCCGGGTTTTTGATTGTCACAGGAACACCATCAATCTTAATTTCCTTCTTTGCAGGATCCGCACCGTAAACCGCACGGAAAATCTCCGACCGGCCAGCCCCCATCAGGCCTGCGACACCAAGGATTTCACCATGGCGGACGGCCAAATGATCGACCTTAACATGGCGGCGCGCATTGCCCTCCAAATTATCAATCTCAATAGCGACATCACCGATCGTGCGCACATGCTTGGGATAGCGGTCGTCCAAGGTACGTCCAACGATCATGTTCACCAATTCATCCATCGTCAGGCCTTCCATCTGACGCGTGCCCTGATACTGGCCATCGCGCAGAACGGAAACGCGCTGGCAAATCATGCCAAGCTCTTCCAGGCGGTGAGAGATATAAACCATACCGACGCCCTTTTTCTGCAGGTTGCGGATAATATCCATCAACTGTTCAATTTCCTTTTCGGAAAGCGCCGCCGTCGGTTCGTCCAGTACGAGAATCTGCGAATTCATGGAGATTGCCTTTGCAATCTCGACCATCTGCTGCTTTGCAATGGGCAGATTCTTGACAGCCGTGTAGGTATTCAAATCAATCCCCAAGTCATCGAGAATGCGTTTTGCTTCCTTGTGCAGCTTCTTCTCGTCGATAAACAGTCCACCCATCTTCATGGGTGCGCGTCCAAGGAAAATGTTGTCAGCGACCGTCAATTCAGGGCAAAGGTTCAACTCCTGAAAAATAATCGCTACGCCAAGTTCCTGTGCTTTGGCAACATTGTTGATGTGGACTTCTTCGCCACGGATGAAGATCTTTCCCTCGTCAGCCTGGTAAACGCCCGACATGACCTTCATCAATGTCGACTTTCCTGCACCATTCTCGCCTACGAGGCCATGCACTTCGCCCTCGTCGACTGAAAACGATACATTGTCCAGCGCCTTGACTCCGGGGAAGGTCTTGGTTATCCCTTCCATCCGAAACAATTCTGCCATGCGTGTATCACCCCTCCGGTTTTTATTTCGCCCTTTTTTCGGGCAACATAGTTCCGGTTTGATCCGCTATCGTATCACCGAAACCATACCTTTCATTTTTTCCGTCAGCTGCTCCCACGTCTTTGCGTGTACAAAAACACAAGTCTTTTCAGCCATTGTGTTTACTCTAAGGTTCTTTCTATCCGGTCGTTCCTTCTTTCAATCGTACCGGTAACCCGTCCTTTATGCCATGGCAGTATGATACCGCCATCTTCTTGTATTGTCAATGACCATAATTTCGATTTAACTTTTTTGTAAAATGCATGAGTACTCTGTTTTCGGCGTAACAGGCGAATATATATGCATATATTGTGTCCAAATTTGATTTTTCCGATCTTCGAAAAAACCATTGACTTTTTACAGCAGATTTTGTATAATCTGTACCCGTGGACAATATATTGCATTTGTTCACCGTTGGTACAATATGTGTTTGTGTCAATTTTTATGATAACATGGAGAAGTCGCCTAGTTTGGTCGAGGGCGCACGACTGGAAATCGTGTAGGCGTTAACGCGCCTCGAGGGTTCGAATCCCTCCTTCTCCGCCACTTCGAAGCAAGCATTAATGCTTGCTTCTTTTTTATGAAATGTTCCCTATACCGAATTTCATTTTGGGCATTGCGCGGATGCCGGCATCCATGCAATTGCAACGTTCTGGCTTGCCGTATATACCATGGCGCCGGAAGGCTTTTTCTCATTCCGGCATGGCCTATTCCAATATAGAAAACAATTTATCATGTTCATTCACCAGTATCATCTTTCTTTTACCCACCAATGGTTCATATACTGCCGAAAATATCAGTCTTTCGTTCTGTCAGCAGCATTCTTTATCAAAATACCAGTTCAAATTGTTGGATGTATGAACAAATCTGTATTCCGGCCGCCTGCGTCACAATACTCTATACTCTATATTTTGAAGTATTTTTTCGTTTTGATATGCATTGTTTTTCGCATATTATTTCGTTACAGAACATCGCCTTTGTGTATACAATTATATTCGACCCGGCTGTGTATTCCTGCGAAATTTTAATTCATCTGCCAAAAAGAGACGGATGCTCCTGCATCCGTCTCTTTTTGATTCGTTTTTATCATTTCAACATTCGATGCATCTGATCTTCCAATTGCTGCGCATGCACACACCATGCGCTTGCACCAGCCGTTGCCAGGCACTGTTTGGATGCCAGCGAAGCAAAGGTTCCGCATTCACGCAGCGACATGCCGCAAAGCCGCGCTGAAATAAAGCCGGCACAAAATGCATCTCCCGCCCCCATAATATCGACAATTTCCTCCTGTGCAGCAAGCGTCATGCGCTCCTGTCCGTCGCTTAAGAATACACCGCGCTCTGCCATTTTAACGCACAGTGTTCCCACGCCGCGCGACAAAAAGAACGTTTCGATCTGTTCCAGATCATCCAATCCGGTCAGATCCGTAACCTCATCAATATTTGGCATAAACAGATCCACATACGGCAGCATCGGCTCCAAACGCGAAAAATCGCGTCCCAAGCCTTTAACGTCCATACTGGTACTCAATCCCAACTCATGTGCACGCCGCAGCAGATCCGCACCGCCTGCGCCATCCAATGCCGTCAGCGGGCCAAAAGAACCATAATGCAGATGTGCCGCATCGCGCAGCATATCATCCGTGATATCCTCCCGCCGCAGCTGTGCATT
>JAHZHV010000083.1:0-6074 GCA_019420085.1 Christensenella sp. | reverse complement strand
CGCTTGCATCCTTTGCATCTTTGGTATACAAAATCAGCGTCATCGTCGTGGTAACATCTTTGCGGCGAATCACATGCGACGTGTCCACGCCCGCCGCGCATGCCGTTTTAATGATACCATCGCCGTGAAAATCTTCACCGATCAGACCGATCAGACAAGCGTGATGCCCCAGTCTTGCAAGATCAATGGACACATTGGTCGCATCACCACCTGCCGCCATAAGCACCGTGCCATTGACAGCATTGGGCAAAGAAAGCAATGCCGGATCTACATCATAATAGTAGGAATCACATGTCATCATCCCGACGCAGAGAATCTTTTTTGCAGTAAACATCGTCTTTCCTCCTCTGTCATCAAACCGACGGCGTATCCACTTGCCACGGATAATCATATACATCGCCAACAGGCTCAGCCAGCATATTCGCGCCTGTCCACTCGTCAAAAAGATTCAACATCTGACGCGCCTGTTCTGCTTTGACACGCATGCGCAGCGTCACCGCATCCGTAAAGACAGTATCCAGCCGTTCAAACGGATATTCTGCAAGGCGATATTCAATCTTGCCCAAATCCGCATAATCGATGCGCACATCGTATTGCGCCGTAGGGCACCAAAGTGCCGTGCCGGCATTATCCATCGCATCGGCAGCACAACCTGAAAACGCACGCGCAAGACCGCCTGCCCCCAGTTTTATTCCACCGAACCAGCGCACAACCGCACAAAAACAACGCGTCAGTCCACGCTTTTGCAAAACCGACAAAATGGGCATGCCCGCTGTACCCGACGGCTCACCACCGTCATGAAAGCGCTGGATATTCACATCAATAATATATGCCCATGCAATCGCACTGGCCGTAGCATATGTTTCGTGCAATTGCGCAAGCACCTCCTGCGCTTCCGCCTCGCTTGAAATCGGCATTGCTACGCCCAAAAACTTGGATTTTTGTACCACGCGGGTACTTTCCCCCCGGCGTGCAAAGCAAAGATAAGACATTGCACCGCTCCTTTGCGCATCATCGCGCCGATGACATCATTCTACGCAGATTTTCTTATACTGCTTCTTCCCGCGGCGCAGCAGGAATTCGCTGCCCTCAGGCTTGTAATCAATGGAATCAACGCGCACACCATCCACACTAATCGCACCGCTTTCCACAAGCTTACGCGCCTCGCTCTTGGATTTGCAAAGTCCACAGGCTGCAAGAAGGTCAACAATGCGCATATCGCAAAGCTGGGCGACCGTCAGTGTATAAACCGGTGCATCTCCGCCTTCTCCGCCGCCAAAGAGCGTCTCGGCGCTGCGTTGTGCAGCAAGCGCCTTCTCCTGACCATGTACGATGCGCGTAACCTCGAAGGCAAGCGTCTTTTTCGCTTCGTTAATCTGCGCGCCCTCCAGTGCACCCAGGCGGCGCACTTCATCCATCGGCAGGAACGTCAACAGCGCAAGACATTTCTCCACAACGTCATCTTCAACATTACGCCAGTATTGATAAAAATCATAGGGCGACGTCTTATTCTCATCCAGCCAGAGCGCACCTGCAACGGTTTTGCCCATCTTCTGTCCCTGCGAATTGGTCAGCAGCGAGAATGTCAACGCAAATGCAGGCTTCTGCTCCTTTTTCCGGATAAGATTTGCACCTGCAATCATATTGCTCCACTGATCGTCGCCGCCGCATTGCAGCTGGCAGCCATAATCTTCATGCAGACGGTAGAAATCGTATCCCTGCATCAGCATGTAGTTGAATTCCAGGAAAGTCAGCCCCACTTCACGTTCCATGCGCATCTTGAAACAATCCGCCGCCAGCATGCGGTTAACGTTGAAGTGCACACCGATATCACGCAGGAATTCAATATAATTCAGATTCCGCAGCCAATCCGCATTATTCACCATAATTGCGCCGTTATCAAAATCAATAAAACGTGACAACTGCGATTTAATGCAGGCTGCGTTATGATCAATTTGCTCCACGGTCAGCATTTTGCGCATATCCATCTTACCTGACGGATCGCCAACCATACATGTGCCGCCTCCCACCAATGCAATGGGCCGATGTCCGGCACGCTGCAGATGCGCCATTGCCATGATCGGAATAAAGTGTCCTACATGCAAGCTGTCAGCCGTGGGATCAAAGCCCACATAGAACGTCACGGGTCCCTCCTGCATACGCGCGCGCAGCTCTTCCTCGTGCATGACCTGGCGAATAAATCCTCGCTCCGCCAGAACGTCCAAAATGTGTGCCATGATAAATTTTCCTCCTTCTGTTCTCCAAAACCAGCCGCGTGCAAACATACGCACATCTGATTCCCTTTCCATTATCCCGCAAAGCCCGTGTGCTGTCAATCATTGGGGCGCCCGCATCCCCCATTCCCGCCGATATTTTGTATTGGTATGTATCTAATATAATAATGTAGTGATTCCTTTGTTTCCCACAGTGTATTCCTGTTTTTCATGATTGTATCGGCCAATGTCCGGCAAATCTTGACGAAACCGGACTCTTACAGTATGATGAATTATGTATTTTTGTCTGCTTTGTACATGTAACGATGCAACAGATGCTTGCATTGATTTGATACAGGCATCCTGCAAAAAAGGAGGTTTGGTCTTTTCTATGAAATCTGCTGTCCGCCGTGGACTTCTTCGACGTTTTATATGCATTTGCACGGCCACGATTCTGTGCGCAGTGTCGCTTGTGTGCGCACTTCCGTTTGCGCATGCGGCGGGACAAACAATTCCCGCTTCTCTTCAGACGTGGAATCCATATAAAAACGCAACGTACTCTCACGCCGCACGTTTTGCGGGTTATACGCTGATCACGGGTATCGACATATCGGAATTTAATACCGTAACCGATTGGAACGCCGTCAAAGCTTCCGGCATTGATTATGTTATCCTTCGCGGCGGCTTCCGCTGGTCCCGTTCCGGCATCATTCAGATTGACGAGCGGTTCCAACAGTATATTCAGGGTGCACTTGCCGCAGGGCTGGAAGTCGGCGTCTATTTCTATACGGAAGCAACAACGCCGCAGGAGGCCGTAGAGGAAGCCAATGCGCTGCTTTCCTGGGTCGCGCCCTATGCCGGTCAAATCACACTGCCTCTGGCAATCGATTTTGAGTTTACCAATCAGGGCCGTCTGTATGACACCTGCATGAACATCTACAATACGCAAGGCAAAGACGCGGCACGAGCGCACGGTACGGCAATCTGTCAGGCGTTCTGCCAGACCATCGCAAATGCCGGGTATACGCCCATGGTTTACGCCGACCGCAACCGTCTTGAAAACTGGCTCTATGCCTCCCAACTTGAACAAATTGCAAAAATCTGGGTTGCAAGCTGGGATACGTTCACAACGTATGCAGGTGAATATTTTGCCTGGCAGCATACCAGCACGGCACGCGTCAGCGGTATCAGCGGCAATGTGGATTGTAATTTCTTCTATCTGCCGCCTGAAACTTCGGGACCTGACCCACGCCGGCACCGACACCCACACCCACGCCAACACCAACCACGACACAGACACCCGGTGGCGATGGGGAACAAATTTCTCTGATCAGTGGTTTTCAGCCTGGCGCAACATACGGCGAAATTTATGCATCGATGCAGGCAGATGCCGCGCAGAAGGGATTTCAGGTAAAATTCCTGGATGCAGATGAAAATCCGCGTGCCATGGAGGACATCGTTCGCACCGGTGATCTGTTGGTTTTCTCTGATTCTGATGGAAATACCGTAGAAATCAACACAATAGTTCTATACGGCGATGTGTACTGTGACGGAAAAATCGATCTTTTCGACGTGATGGACATGCACCAGTTCCTGTGCGGAACAAAGCAGGCATCTGACGTCATACAAATCGCCGGCGACTTGAATCGCGATGACAGAATTGATCTTATCGACGTCATGGATATGCGCCAGCATATCTGCGGCACCAAACTGATCTCGCAGCAGTAAAAAAAGAAGGAGCCTTTTGACGCATGAAACGACATTTCCCGCGTGCAGTATGTGCACTGCTTATCTTTGTTCTGGCTTTTGCCGCATTGCCGCCGCATGCGCAGGCTGCCAATGTCAGTCTTTCGGCCTCTTCAACCCAGATTACGACCGGACAATCCGTCACGCTGACCGTCACAGTCAGCGCACAGAATATCGGCGCAATGCTGGTGTCATTTTCCAATGGTCTTGGTTCTGCTTCCAACAGCGTTGATCCGCCAGGAACAGGTTCTCTTTCTTCTTCCAAGACATTCACGCCCCCGTCAGCCGGTACTTATACTGTCACGGCAACCTGCACACAGGCTTTGACATGGGTCAGCGATGGGCAGGGCGGATACACCTATGGTGATGCCAGCGGCGGTTCGGCCAGCGTAACGATTACGGTTTCCGATCCGGCAACGCCGCCGCCCGTAACGCCGACACCGGCTCCAACGCCGACGCCAACGCCAACAAAAACACCCACGCCCACCGCAACCCGTACGCCGACGCCATCTGCCAGCAGAACCCCATCCCCGTCGCAAAGCCAGACAGCGGCGCCTTCTGAATCAATGACACCAACCCCGACGATTCCCGGCATCCATATGGAGGGAATTGATCATGAAGAGCTGTACCTGCAGACATCTTTGGACGAATCGATCCTGGGTGCGCTTGCCGATCTGCCCCGCTGCACGATCAATGTGCGCGGTCAGCAGGTAGAAGCACTGGAAATCGGCGGCGGTGCGCTTGCATACGTCTGTGTCACCGATTATATGGGGCAAAACCCGTCCATGCGGCTATTTGACCCGCAGATGGGTTACTTTGTAACCGGCACGGCCGTCAGCATCCCTGCCGCAGCCTTTCAGTTCTTTTCCCTGACAGGCGGCACCTTGCCGCCGGATGGCTATGAAGCTGACACGCTGGAAATCGGCGATACCGTGCTTGATGTATGGCGCGATACGACACGCGAGGGTTTTTACATCGTCCTTGCGCAGGATGCAGAAGGAAACTTCGATTACTACATTTATAATGTCAACGATGAAAGTCTTCAGCGTTATGTGCCCCGCGATGCATCGCTGATCGAAAAAGCGGAGCCTACGCCTTCTTTGTCTCCCTCGCCCTCACCGATTGCCAATAAAACCGATTCCGATGGCGGCGTATGGAAAACAACCGCCGTCATTGCCATCGTGGCCTGCATCGTATGCCTTGGAATTTTGAGTATTGTTTTATTTGCACAATACCGGCGCAATGTACATATGCTGCAGCAGAGCGAAGCGCTGGATCAGGCACAGGCAGATGAGTTTGCCGATGACCCGGATTATGATATTCCGTATGAACCGGAAGACGCTTTTGCGGATGATCTGCATGAAGATATTCTGCCGGACGACGCCTTAGGCGACAATTCGAACGATACGGATCAGTAATCAGCCACCCGCGGGCGCAGCAGGTATTCCTGTGCGCCCGCTGTTTTTTACAAAGCGGAGGGACAGATCATGCAACAACCACACAAAAACGTCCTGATCCTCGGTGCAAGCGGTGGGATTGGCGCTGCCTGCGCACGTACATTCAGCCAAAATGGGTGGCGATGTGCGCTGCAATACAATAAACATGCAGCCGTGGCCCAGGCGCTGGCTGCCGAACTGGATGACGCGTATACCGTCTGCGCCGATTTAACGGATCCGGCACAGGCACGGCGCTGCGTGAGCCTTGCACAGTATCATCTGGGACGCCTGGATGCCGTCGTCTACTGTGCAGGACAGGCACAGATCATGCCTTTTTCCACATTGTCTGACGAAGACTTTTGCGCAATGTACGAACTGCACGTACTTGGCGCCGTGCGCATCCTGCGCGCCGCACTGGATGACTTAATCGATGCACACGGCAGTGTCGTGGTGTTCTCCTCCATGTGGGGACAAGTCGGTGCATCGTGTGAAAGCCACTATGCTGCTGCAAAAGGTGCCGTTATTACGCTGTGCAAATCGCTTGCCAAGGAATTTGCCGTCTATGGCATTCGCGTCAATTGTGTCAGTCCGGGTCTGATCGATACGCGTATGAATGCAGCACTGGATACCGCTGCGCTGACGCCCATACTGCAAAATACGCCGCTTTCACGCGCCGGCA
>JAHZHV010000082.1 GCA_019420085.1 Christensenella sp. | reverse complement strand
GCAGGCGTGACGGTGCAAAAAAGCGCGCGGGCGCGACACCTTTTTACGACGCGTGAAAACACGCGGGTGCGGCACGGCCTGCAAAAAAGAAACGGCGGGCGCGATGGCATAGATAAGGCAAAACCATGCGGCGCAAAAAGCGCAGGCGTGACGACATGGATAAGGCAAAACCATGCGGCGCAAAAAAGCGCGGGCGTAGCGGCACAAAAGCGCAGCAGGCGCGCGGCATGACTGCCGTCGGGTCATCCACACTGCAGAAGCCTATTGTCCGTTGCACGCCTTTTCCCCACCGGAACGCAACGCGCACGGCTGCGTACAAAAGGAGGCAAAAAAAGAGGGAAAAGACCTTCTTTCAGGCTTTTCCCTCCCGGCGTGCGGTAAACGTCATTCCTGCACGGGCGTATTCCATTCCAGCAGCTTTTCATTGACCATGTCAAAGAGCATGTTCTCTTCGATCACCTCGCGGCCGCTTACCTCTTCGAATTCCTCGCGGCGATCTGTATACCCGTAGCTTTGCAGATACGCGTCGATGCGCGATTCGTATTCTTCGTCCGTAACCTGGATGTTCTCTTTTTCCGCGACAGCCTCATAGAACAGCTTTGCACACAACACGTCGCGCGCGTAGGTCTGCGCGCCGGTTTCAAAATCGTCCATCGTCGTGCCCATCGCCGCAAGATAATCCTCCAGCGTATAGCCGTACATTTCGGCGGTGCTGGTATAGTAATTGACAAATTCGTCGTAGTAGGTCTGCTGCTGCTTTTCGTTCAGATCGAACGTGCAGGTGGCAAGCGCCTGCGTGCGGATTTCCTCGATGTACTGCGCATTTGCCTGCGTCTGCTTATCCACCGTCATCTGATCCAGAAGATAGGACTCGTATTCCGCCGTCGTCGTGTACGTATTTTCGGTAAACCCGGCAACAAACGCATCGTTGTATTCGGGCGTCTCATACGTGCAGACATAGTGGATCTCCACGTCGAAGGACGCGTCCTTGCCCGAAAGCGCCTCATTTTTCTCGTAAGGATCGGGGAATGTTACATCGATGCGCGTCGTTTGACCAACCGTCGCGCCGATTAAGGCGTCTTCAAACCCGTCGATCATAAGCCCCGACCCGATCGTCAGCGTCGTGCCGGCGCCGTCGGTGCTGCCGCCTTCAAACGTCTCGCCGTCGATATAGCCGGTGTAATCGATATAAAGTACATCACCGTCCTGCACGGCGGTGCCGGTGCGCGAAGTGTCCTCGACGCGCTCGGCGTTGTTGGCAAGGACATTTTCAATGTAGGCGTCGATTTCATCCTGTGTGACGGCCGTATCGACGGGCGTATAGGTAAAGCCTTTGTACTGTCCAAGCTTGATCGTGCTTTCCCGCGCGGCACAGCCGAACAGGCATGCGCACAAAAGCGCGATGCAAAGGACCGTGCAAAATTTCCTGTTCATGTCGTTTTCCTTCCTTCTTCGCTTACATGCATCCCGGCCACGCACGCCGCGTACCTTTGGTGCGGCGCCTGCGCCCGGAGTTTCATTGTATCACAAATCCGCAGAAGATATGTGACGAAAAAACGCGCGGCGCAGCGCCTCTTTTTCCGGCGCGCCGCCGCGCGTTATCCTGCGATAGAATCAGTCTTCTTCCTTGTACTCGTCCTCGCTGACGCCGTGGTGGATGAGGTTGATGCGGCCCTGCTTGTCGATCTCGTTGACCTTGACAAGCAGCGTATCGCCGATGTTGCAGTAATCCTCCACCTTTTCAAGACGCTTGCCGGTGAGCTTGGAAATATGCACCATGCCGTCCTTGCCGGGCAGCAGCTCGACAAACGCGCCGAAGGGCATAATCCGCACAACCTTGCCGCGGAACACGTCGCCGACCTTGATCTCGCGCACGATCGACTCGATCTGCTTTTTCGCCGCGCGCGCAGCGTCGCTGTCGGGCGTGGAGATGTAGACGCGGCCGTCGTCCTCGATGTCGATCTTGACGCCGGTTTCGGCAATGATCTTGTTGATCGTCTTGCCGCGCGGGCCGACGACTTCGCCGATCTTCTCGGGATTGATCGTAAAGGTGATGATCTTGGGCGCATAGCGGGACAGTTCCGCACGCGGCGCAGGCAGCACCTCCAGCATCTTGTTCAGGATGAACAGACGCCCCTCGCGCGCCTGTGCCAGCGCGCGGCGCAGAATGCGCTCGTCGATGCCCTTGATCTTGATATCCATCTGAATGGCGGTAATGCCATGCTCCGTGCCGGCGACCTTGAAGTCCATGTCGCCCAGGAAGTCTTCCAGGCCCTGGATGTCGGTCATGATCGCGATGTTCCCATTGGAATCGTCCTTAATCAGGCCCATCGCCACGCCCGCCACGGGCGCCTTCAGCGGCACGCCCGCGTCCATCAGCGCCAGCGTGCTGCCGCAGACGCTCGCCATGGACGTCGAACCGTTGGAGGAAATCGCCTCGGAGACGACACGGATGGCATACGGGAACTCGTCCTCACCGGGAATCATCGGCTCAAGCGCACGCTCGGCCAGCGCACCGTGGCCGATCTCGCGGCGGCCCGGCCCGCGCATCGGGCGCGTCTCACCCGTGGAGTACGAGGGCATGTTATAGTGGTGCATGTAGCGCTTCTGCTCGTCGCTGGTGATGCCGTCCAGAATCTGCACCTCGCCCATCGCGCCCAGCGTCGCCACGCTCATCACCTGCGTCTGGCCGCGCGTGAACACCGCGCTGCCATGCGGACGCGGCAGAATGCCGACCTCGCACCAGATGGGACGAATCTCCGTCATGGCGCGGCCGTCGGGACGGATCTGATGATTGATGATCTTATCGCGGACGATCTCCTTGGTGATGGAATAGACGATGTCGCTGACGTCGCTCTCGCTGTCGGGATAGTCGGCGGCGAAATGCTCGATGACCTCGGCCTCCATCTCATTGCTGCGGCGCGTGCGCTCCTCGCGGTCGAACGTGTCCAGACTCCAGCGCACCTTCTCGGTCGCGTACTCGCGCACAAGGCGCTCCAGTTCCGCGTCGGGCTTGTGCGGCTCGAAGGCCATCTTCTCCTGACCGACCTGACGGGCAATGTCGTCGATGAAGTCGACGATGCGGCGAATCTGCTCGTGCGCCTTCAAAATGGCGGTCAGCATCGTCTCCTCGCTGACCTCATGCGCACCGGCCTCGACCATCATGACCGCGTCGCGCGTGCCCGAGACGACCAGATGCAGGTCGCTTTGCGCACGCTGTGCCTCGGAGGGGTTGATGATGATTTCCCCGTCGTCAAACCGGTCCAGCCCGCCGAGCAGGTTCAGC
>JAHZHV010000081.1:2180-2491 GCA_019420085.1 Christensenella sp. | reverse complement strand
AAGCGCACCAATTATGAGGGAAGCATCAATGCCAACATATGCACATCCACCCGTAATACCGACAAGACCCGCAAGGCAACCGTTAACTGTCATGCCAAGATCCGGCTTTCCGATAAAGACCCACGCTGTAATGGTAGAGGTGAGCACCGCGGCAATCGCCGATGTATTGGTCGTCATGAGAATGTGCATGATATCCGCCGGATGTTCAAAGCTCATCGTCGAACCGGGGTTAAATCCAAACCAGCCAAGCCACAGTACAAACAGCCCAACCACCGCCAACGACATGTTATGTCCGGGAATTGCGCGTGGTT
>JAHZHV010000081.1:1799-2139 GCA_019420085.1 Christensenella sp. | reverse complement strand
CAGTGCACCGGACAATGCCGCCCAGCCGCCAACCGAATGAACGACAGTATCGCCGGCAAAATCCAGGAAACCGATCTGAGACAGCCAACCGCCGCCCCAAACCCAGTGACCAACGATCGGATAGATCAGCAGCGTCAGGATAAAGGAAAACAGAATAAAGGAGATGTATTTCACCCGTTCGGCAACCGCCCCCGAAACAATCGTGGCAGCCGTGCCGCAAAAGACCAGTTGAAAGAAGAATTTTCCCCAGAACGGGACATTGGGCGTCAGCGTATCCGCATAGACAGATAAATCCGCATCCCCCAGAATCCAGAGATTCTGCGTCCCCATAAAGGCGCTG
>JAHZHV010000081.1:0-1789 GCA_019420085.1 Christensenella sp. | reverse complement strand
GACCCCAGCCAAGCAGCAAAAATCCCAAGGATGAAATTGCAAAAACAATGAAGTTCTTTGACAGAATGTTCACCGTGTTCTTTGCCCGTGCAAATCCCGCCTCAACCGAGGCAAACCCAAGGTTCATAAAGAAGACCAAAATGGCACACAGAAAGACCCACAGCGTATCGATAATCATCAAACTCCCCCCTCTTGTTTGCTCCGTCGCGCGTTATCTTACGCCAAAAAGCAGTTCAGCATAGGTCGGAAACGGCCAATACCGCTTTGCAGTCAGCGTTTCGGCCTCATCACAGGGCACACGCAGTGCACTCATCTTCAAAAGCAGCGTGTCGCGGATTGCCGCCGACTGTGCCGTGACATCGTCCACCTGTGCAATATCGACACTTGCCTGCTCCAGCGCATCCGCCGCAAGAAGAATTCCTTCTGCCAAAACAGACAGCTTTTTAATCAGCGTGCTTTCATATGCGATGGGCATATCTTCGGAAACCGAACGCTTGCGTGCCGCCGTATCGGCAAGCTCTTTCACATAAGCCTCGATCGCGGGTGCAATTTCGCAGCGCGCCATATCAACCATGGTGCTTGCCTCGATCAGGATGGTCTTGCAGTAGTTCTCCAACATGATTTCGCAGCGAGACTGCAGTTCCACCTCGGAATACACGCCATGCGATGTGAGCATATCCACATTCTTTTTATCCAGAAGATGCGGCAGGCAATCTGCGGTCGTACGATAGTTCAGCAGGCCGCGCTTTTTCGTTGCCTCTTCAATCCATGCATCGTCATAACCGTTGCCGTTGAAGATAATGCGCTTGTGTGCCCGAATCGTATCGCGGATCATGTCATGCAGTGCGCTTTGGAAGTCATCCGCCTTTTCCAGCATATCTGCATACTGGCGAAGCGACTCTGCCACAGCAGCGTTGAGCATGATGTTTGCACAGGCAATGCTGTTGGAGGAACCAAGCATGCGGAATTCAAACTTGTTTCCGGTAAAGGCAAACGGGGATGTGCGGTTGCGGTCGGTCGTATCCCGCGTAAAGCGCGGCAGGACGCTTACGCCAAGCTTCATCTGCGTCTTGTGTGCGCCGCTGTAAGGCGTGTCATTTTCAATCGCCTCCAGAATGGCATTCAACTCATCGCCCAGGAAGATGGATACAACAGCCGGCGGCGCCTCGTTGGCGCCAAGGCGGTGATCGTTGCCCGCCGTAGCAACAGAAATACGCAAAAGATCCTGATAATCGTCAACCGCCTTAATGACGGCGCACAAAAACAGCAGGAACTGCGCATTTTCATACGGCGTATCACCGGGCGAGAGAAGGTTAACCCCTGTATCCGTTGCAATCGACCAGTTATTATGCTTGCCGCTGCCGTTGACGCGCGCAAACGGCTTCTCATGCAGCAGGCATACAAGGCCATGCCGCGCGGCAACCTTCTGCATAATCTCCATCGTCAGCTGGTTATGATCCGTTGCGATGTTCGTCGTGGTGTAGATCGGCGCAAGTTCATGCTGTGCCGGCGCCACCTCGTTATGCTCCGTCTTTGCAAGAATGCCCAGTTTCCAAAGTTCCCGGTTCAGATCCTGCATGTAAGCCTCAACGCGCGGCTTGATCACGCCAAAATAGTGATCGTCCATCTCCTGGCCCTTGGGGGGCTTTGCACCGAAGAGTGTCCGGCCTGTAAATACCAGATCCTTGCGCTTATTGTACATATCCGCATCAACCAGGAAGTACTCCTGCTCCGGTCCAACGGACGTTCTGACGCATTTTACCGTGTCGTTGCCAAACAGATGCAAAAT
>JAHZHV010000080.1:7098-18478 GCA_019420085.1 Christensenella sp. | reverse complement strand
GCCGGACTTATCCCAATCGTGTGTGTGGGCGAGTCCCTGCAGCAGCGTGAAGACGGCGTAACCGAAAGCTTTGTACGCGGCCAGGTCAAGGCTGCATATGCCGGCATTGACGCCGCGGACGTAGAAAAGACCGTCATCGCTTATGAACCCATCTGGGCCATCGGCACCGGCAAGACCGCAACCAAAGAGCAGGCCAATGAAGTCATCGCCTTCATCCGCGACGAAATGACGAAGATCTTCGGCGCTGAGACCGCGCAGAAGGTCCGCATCCAGTACGGCGGCAGCATGAATCCCAAGAACGCTTCTGAGCTGATGGCCATGCCGGAAATCGACGGCGGTCTGATCGGCGGCGCTTCGCTCAAGGCCGACGATTTCAGTGCAGTTGTGCATTTTTGATCCGTCCGGATCGGAGGAACAGTCAATGGCTAAACCGATGACGGCTCTGATTATCATGGACGGCTTCGGCATTGATCCGCATACGCAGGACAATGCCATCGCCGCAGCGGGCACGCCGCACATCGACGCGCTGAAAAAAGATTATCCGTTTGCACCGATTGCGGCAAGCGCTATGGACGTCGGGCTTCCGGCCGGACAGATGGGCAATTCCGAAGTCGGTCATCTGAATATTGGTGCGGGACGCATCGTCTATCAGGACTTTACCCGCATCACCAAAGCGATTCATGACGGCGACTTCTTTGAAAACGAGCACTTCTTAAAGCTCATCGAACAGGTCAAGGCAAACGGCGGCAAGCTGCACATCATGGGATTGCTGTCCCCCGGCGGCGTGCATTCGCATATGGAGCATACCGTGGCGCTGATCGAGCTTGCCAAGCGTCAGGGGCTTTCCAATGTCTACCTGCATGCCTTTATGGACGGCCGCGACGTACCGCCCAAGAGCGGCAAAGATGACGTCAAGTGGATGATGGACAAGATGAAGGAACTTTCCTTCGGTAAATTTGCCACCATCATGGGACGCTACTGGGCAATGGATCGCGACAATCGCTGGGAGCGCGTGGAGCGCGCCTACAATGCCATCGTCATGGGCGAAGGCAAGGAGTTCTCCTGCCCCGTCTGTGCAATGCAGGCCTCTTACGACTTGGATGAGACCGATGAATTTGTTCAGCCCAGCGTCATCGTCGAGGACGGCAAACCCGTGGCAACTGTGGAAGAAGGCGACGGCATCATCTTCTTCAACTTCCGTCCTGACCGCGCCCGCGAACTGACGCGAACCTTTATCGATCCGGCGTTTGACGGATTCACGCGCAAGAAGGGCTACTTCAAGGTTGGTTTTGTTTCGATGACGCGCTATGACGCCACGTTCCAGAACCTCGAGATTGCCTTCCCGCCGCAGAGTCTGAACAATACGCTTGGACAGGTCTTTGCGCAGAAAGGGCTTCGCCAGCTGCGCATTGCTGAGACCGAGAAATATGCGCATGTAACGTTCTTCTTCAATGGCGGCGTTGAAGCGCCCAACGAGGGTGAGGATCGGATTTTGATTCCTTCCCCGAAGGTCGCAACCTATGACCTCAAGCCCGAAATGAGCGCATTGGAAGTCACCGAGGAAGTTCTGCGCCAGGTCGATGCGGATAAATACGACGCCATGATCTTAAACTTTGCCAACTGCGACATGGTCGGGCATACCGGTGTGATGGACGCCGCCGTTGCCGCCGTGCGTACGGTTGACGAATGTGTCGGCCGCGTCGTGGATGCCATTTTGAAAAACGGCGGACAGTGCATCGTCACGGCAGATCACGGCAATGCCGATCGCATGGTTGATCTGGAAACGCATCAACCCTTTACGGCACATACGACCAACCCCGTTCCCTGCATCGTCGTGGGCGAAGCCTATCGCGGCATGAAATTGCGTGAAGGCGGCCGTCTGGCCGATCTTGCACCGACGCTGCTGGATATGATGGGAATCGAAAAGCCGGCTGAAATGACCGGTGAATCCCTGTTGATTCGCTGATTCAGCTCCCCTTTGAGAAAAGAAAAAAAGGAGGCAGTCGCCTCCTTTTTTTGTTTTTCGGCTCATTGCGCCGCCTGCGCGGGCACTTTTTTATCCATTGCCGTGGCGAGCGTATGTACCACGCGCCGGTATAACACGGCGGATAATACTACCGTCAGCAAATCTGCCAAAAATTGCGTCCAAACCACGCCATATACACCGAACAGTGCGTTCATCGCAAATAATAGCGGAATATTGATCAGGCCCTGCCGGCATGACGTTAAAAACAGCGACTGTTTTCCCATCCCCATCGCCTGGAAGGTATAACTCATCTGGAAGTTGCAGATCATCAGCGGCGTTGCCAGGCAGCAGATGCGAAGAAAACGCACGCCCATTTGTACCGTCTGTACTTCATCGATAAAAATACGCACAATCCCCTGCGCAAAAACTTCAAACGTCACCACGCACGCCGCGGCGCAGAGCATCCCCCACAGTCTTGCACAGGACGCCGTCTGTTTCATGCGCGCATAATTGCCGGAAGCGTAATTATACGCAACAAGCGGCATCATCCCCTGACACAAACCCATGCCGATGTTCATCGGCAACATATCGATCTTCTTGACGATGCCAAATGCCGCAACGGGTATGTCGCCGTATCCGGCGGCCAATGCATTAATACATGTATTGGCAACACATGCCAGCAGCGAGCCAAGCGCAGACGGCAATCCGACTGCAAAAATGCGTCCCGCATACGCAAATCCCTGCGGCACCAGCCGCGGCGAAATCCGCAAAATCGTCGTACGGCGCAACCGCACAAACACGATCCAAAAATATGCCAATGCAATGCAGTTTGACAGCATCGTCGCCACAGCCGCACCCGTAACTTCCTGTCCGGGCGCAAGCAGAACAAACATAAACAGCGGATCCAGCACCATATTGATCACGCCGCCCATTCCCAGGCCGAAAGAGGCCTGCGAAGCATGTCCCTCGCTTCGCAGCAGATGCGCCATCGCCATGCTGAGCGTCGAAGGAATGCCGCCAATCACGACAACCCACATCGCGTATGCGCGTGCATACGCGATGGTGTTGTCGCTTGCACCGATTAAACGCAAAAGCGGATCCATAAACACAAGGCACCCAAGTGAATACACCAGCGTCACGGCGATCGTTCCATAGATGCTGAATGCACACACCATACCGGCCTCATGTTCCTGTTTGCGTCCCAGCAGCCTTGAAATCAGGCTTCCGCCGCCGACGCCGAACAGATTTGCCAGCGCATTCATGACGAAAAACAGTACAAACGATACGGATGCGGCCGCAACTTTATATGGGTCGTTTGTCCGTCCGATAAAAAAAGTATCGGCAAGATTATAGATCATCGTGATCAGCTGGCTGATCACCGTCGGTATCGCAAGGGTCGCAAGCGCTTTTCTTACCGGCATCGTTTCAAACAGTTCCCGATTCGTCTGCATCCTTTCCCGTATGCCTCCCGTCTTTTTGGTTGAGATTCGCAAGCGCCTGCCGCAGCAGCCGATTCAGCTGTTCCCGCTGGGCTGCATTCATGCCGTCCAGCAGGATCGTCTCGATTAAAACCGCGTTGGAAAACAGCGCCTGATCCAGCGCCCGCGCCGCATCCGTCAGCAACAAAACGCTTCTTCTGCGGTCCTGTGTCGCCGTCATGCGGACAATCAACCCCTTGTCCTCCAATCGTTTCAGCACGCCGGCTACCGTAGACTGCGATAAATGCAGATTCTGCGCCACATCCCCTGCCGTCAGTACGCGGTCTGCGGGCTGTTTCAACAGGTATAAAATAGTCTCGCTCTGACATGCCGTCAGGCCCAGGAGCTGCATCTGTGCATTTCTTTGCCGGATAATGGCGTTCGCCAGTTGAATAATATGGCTTGCCGTGCGGTATTTCTCATGACGCGGCAAACAATCCCCCTCCCAAAATACATCGTATGCGATATATCGTATACGATGTATTTTACTGCATCCGCACCGATCAATCAAGTGCCGCATCCGCGCGCGGGCGGCGAAACTTTTGTGTGGAAATGCACGGACACTGCGCCGGCGTATTCCCTTCGCAATCGCCAAAGGCAAAACGTTTCCGCCCCGAGCGGATTTGTCTTGCCGCCGCGTGGCATGCGTTTTTTCTCAACCTTCGGCGGAATGTTGCGTGGGCGTGTTTTTGCTTGCGCAAATGCGGTATAATAGACGCATCTTTTTGGGGAAAGGAGGATAGACGCCGGTATGACTGTTTCCAATGACTGCGAAGCGCTGCGACACATCCCGGACGCTGCTTTTCGCGCATCGCGCACGGCGCGGTATCTGTACCTTCCCCATACGCGCAGCGTCGGCGCACATGCATTTGCACGATGCAGGCGTCTTCGGCTTGTGCGTTTTTCAAAGGCGCTGCGTCTGCTTTGCGAAGATGCGTTTGCAGATTGCCAAAACCTTGGGCATATCATCCTTCCGCCCGGCGTGCGGGTACTTGGCGAACGTGCGTTTGCCCGCACGGGACTTCTTACCGCGCAGCTGCCGGATGGCGTACGCATCATTGGGAATTCCTGTTTTGAAGACTGCATATCGATGGAAAGCGCCTTCATTCCCGCTTCCGTTGCAGAACTTGGCGCAAGCGCCTTTTCCGGCTGTGTGCGTCTGCGCCGCGTGCACATCGCATCGTCCCTTACGGCCATTCGGGACGGCTGTTTTGCACGCTGCGCCATCTCCCGCATCGAGCTTCCCGATACGGTTTCGTATCTTGGACGGGATGCATTTTGTCATTGCCCCAACCTTCGGCTGGTCATTTTACCGAATACACCTTCGCTGCGTCTTCGCGCCAGTGCATTCTGGGACTGTCCCCAACTCTGCCACGTCATACGCCGTCATCCGACCGGACCGGAACATCGCGTTTTTGATGCGCCGCCCGACGCCATCGCACTCATGCGCAAACTGCCCGCCTTTGACCGCAGTATCCGCAGCGCGCCGGCGGCACTGTTTCGCCTGGCGTTTCCCTACGGGCTTGACGCCGCGCAGGGCGTGCGTCTGCGCGCCATCATATCAGCGGATGCAGGCAGCGCACGCGCTTATGTCGCACGCATGCGTACAATGCTGGATGCGGACACGATTTGCACGGCAATGCGCCTGCTAGATGAAATTGACCCTTGAAACACAAATCCGTATAATAAAAGCAATAGACTGTGTCATCACGCATTTTATCAGGAGGTTTTCATGAAACGAGCAAGCGGCGTTTTGCTGCACATTTCCAGTCTTTATTCCCGACATGGAATCGGCACGTTGGGACTTCCCGCCTATGATTTTGCCGCATTTCTGCATAAAAGCGGGCAGACTTACTGGCAGGTTCTGCCCCTTGGCCCGACCGGTTGGGGCGATTCTCCGTATCAGACCTATTCCTCCTTTGCCGGCAATCCGTACTTTATCGATCTGGATACCCTGGCACATATGGGATATCTGACGGTTGACGAGCTTGCGCGCACGGACTTCGGGTCCGATCCCGAACATGTGGATTACGAAAAACTGGCCGCCAACCGCATGGGACTTTTGCAAACGGCCTTTTCCCGCATCACGCCGCACGCCGCGCGGGAACTGGACGAATTTATCGAAGAACATGCCGCATGGCTGGATGATTACTGCCTGTATATGGCTATCCGTGAAAAAAGCGGCATGCGTCCATGGTATGAATGGGACGAACCGCTGCGCACGCGCCAGGCACAGGCGCTTTCGCAGGCGCGTCAGGAGCTTGCGCAGGAAATGCGTTTCCATGCCTTTTTGCAGATGCTGTTTCGCACCCAGTGGAGCCAGCTGCGCTTCTATTTAAAGGAACTGGGCATCCGCGTCATTGGGGATCTGCCCATTTACGTGCCGTACGACTCGGCTGATGTGTGGGCTTCTCCGAAGATGTTCCAGATGGATGACGCCTGCCGGCCCGAGGCGGTATCGGGTGTACCGCCGGACTACTTTTCTGCCGACGGGCAGCTTTGGGGTTCGCCGCTTTACAACTGGGACGCCATGCGTGAGGATAACTATGCATGGTGGCGCACCCGCATGGCGGCGCAGGCGGAATTGTTTGACGCGGTGCGCATCGATCACTTCCGCGCGCTGGCAAGTTACTGGAGCATTCCCTACGGTGAGGAAACAGCACGCAACGGGCACTGGGAAAAGGGCCCGGGCATGGCGCTGATTCATACGCAGATCATTGCCGAGGATCTTGGCATCCTGACCGATGACGTACATCAGCTGCTGACTCAATCCGGTTGGCCCGGGATGAAAATTCTGGAATTTGCCTTCACACCCGGTGCGAATTCTTCATATCTGCCGCACAACCATATCAAAAACTGCGTCGTATACGTCGGCACACACGACAATATGACCGCAGCACAGTGGCTGCATGAATGCGGCGATGACGCACGCTTTGCCGCGCAGTATCTGGGCGAAGCGTCTGTGGATGCCTTGCTGCGCGCCGGCATGATGAGCGTAGCGGATCTTTTTATCTCCAGCATGCAGGACTGGCTGCAGCTGGGCGCCGAAGCGCGCATGAACACGCCTGCTACCACGCAGGGAAACTGGCAATGGCGCATGCGCCGGGGCGTACTGACGGACGAACTGGCTGCACGCATCCACGCCATGACGCAGACCTACGCGCGGTTATAAACGGACATTCCGCACGCTGATATCCCCATGCAAAAGAAGAACGCAGGTGCCTTTAATCTGCGTTCTTTTTTCTATGCCGTCCGTCATGGCATGATTTTGACACAAATGGTTCATAAAATACACATAACATCTTTACAGCATTTTCTTGTTTTCCAGTTCCCCGCGCTGGTATACTATTCTTAAGGCCGATACCGGTCAATCCGATAAAGGAGGCGCATCGCCGTGATTTTATTTTTTTCGGCAACCGGAAACAGCCGTTATTGCGCCCGCATGCTGGCGCAGCTGCTGGATGATGAAGCAACGGATGTCCTCCCCTTCCTGCGCGGGGAGGCGCAGGCGTCTTTTGACTCGCATAAGCCATGGGTCTTTGTCTGCCCCGTCTACAGCTGGCAGGCGCCGCGTGTCTTTTTGCAGTTTTTACAGGATACGGCCTTTACCGGCAGCACAGATGCGTATTTTGTTCTGACCTGCGGGGAAGAAATCGGCAACGCCGCCGCTGCGCTGCAAACGCTGTGCAGCGCAAAACGCTGGACACTGCGCGGTGTGATGCCGGTCGTCATGCCCAACAATTATATTCTCTTCTCCCGTGCACCGCAGCAGCCGCAGGCGCTGCAGATCCTAGACGCCGCACGCGCGTCCATTCAGGAAGCGGCGGCGCGCATCTTATCCCATCAGGGCTTCCCGATGCAAAAGGCAACGTTTCTGGATCGTCTCAAATCCGGTCCCATCAACAACGGGTTTTATCTGATGACGCGCAAAAACGGGTTCTCCGCCACATCGCTTTGCACAGGCTGCGGCCTTTGCAGCCGCGTATGTCCGCTTTGCAATATCCATATGCACGACAACAGGCCCGTATGGGGAAATCATTGCACCCAATGCACCGCCTGTATCAACCGCTGTCCCGTGCAGGCCATCGAATACGGCCGTCTGACGCGCGGCAAAACACGCTATGTATGTCCGTTATAACAGTATTTTTCCTTTCGGGATTCAAAAAAATGGGCGTTCCCCTGCCTGGGGAGCGCCCATTTTTGCATTTACAGCGCAGGCATTGTTTTTTCAGGACAGTTCAAACATGCCGTGATACAGCTGATAGTATTCACCTTTTTGCGCCAGCAGATCGTCATGACTGCCGCGCTCGACAATCTGCCCCTGCTCCAAAACCATAATGGCGTCGGCATTTCGCACCGTAGAGAGCCTGTGCGCAATGACAAACACCGTGCGTCCCTGCATCAGGCGATCCATCCCTTTTTCGATGAGCGCTTCGGTCCGCGTGTCAATGGATGACGTCGCCTCATCCAGAATCAGCACCGGCGGGTCCTCTATCGCCGCACGGGCAATAGCAAGCAGCTGGCGCTGGCCCTGCGACAAATTTGCCCCGTCCGCCGTCACCATGGTATCGTAGCCATGCGGCAGACGGCGGATAAAGGAATCGGCATTGGCAATGCGCGCCGCCTGCTCCACCTCCTGCATCGTCGCATCCAGTTTCCCGAAGCGAATGTTCTGTGCAATCGTACCGGTAAAAAGATGCGTATCCTGCAGCACCATACCCAGTGAGCGGCGCAGATCATCCTTGCGGATCTGGCGTACATCGATACCGTCATAGGTTACGGTTCCTTCCTGTACGTCATAGAACCGGTTGATCAGGTTTGTAATCGTCGTCTTGCCCGCGCCGGTAGAGCCGACAAACGCAATTTTCTGCCCCGGCTTTGCATACAGGCTGATGTGTTTTAAAATCGGATGGCGTGCGCTGTATCCGAACGTCACATCGTTGAAGCGGACGTCCCCGCGCAGCGGAACCATCTGTCCGTCTGGTTTTTTCCATTCCCATTGCCCCTGTGCGGTTTTGACCAGTTCAACCTGACCCGCATCCTTTTCCGCCGGCAGATCCATCGCTTCAAAAATGCGCTCCGCGCCTGCAAGCGCCGCCAGAAGGAAGTTGCTCTGCTGCGTAAACTGATTGATGGGCATAGCGGCCTGCCGCACAAAAACCAGATAACTTGCCAGGCTGCCGACATCCGTCAGGCCCTTCATGGCCATGTAACCGCCAAGCGCGGCGACGATCGCATAATTGATATACGACAGACTGACCACCGCCGGAATCATCGTCGCCGCATACGCCTGCGCGCCCGTACCCGCCTTGCGCAGATCCTCGTTCTTCTGCCGGAAACGGCGCAGGTTTTCCTGTTCGTAGTTAAAGACTTTGACAACTTTCTGTCCCGCTACCATCTCTTCGATGTAGCCGTCCAGATCGCCCAGATACGCCTGCTGTTTCTGATAATACGCCTTGCTTCGCTTTCCGCTGTAGCGAATATACGCAAACATCGCCACATAGCACACGGCCACAATCAATGTCAGACGCCAATTCAAGATGAAAAGCATTGTCAGCGTGCCTACCACCTGAATGAAGCTTTGAATCACCATGGCAAAGCTGTTATTCAGCGCATCCGAGATGGTATCCACGTCGTTTGTAAAATAGCTCATCACATCGCCGTGACGCCGGCTGTCAAAGAAACGAAGCGGCAGTTTCTGCAAATGACCGAACAGATCACGCCGAATGTCAAACAGCACCTTCTGCGCCGCCCGCACCATCGTCTGCGTATACCCAAACGATGCCAGCGCACCGCAAAGATAGATTGCCGCCGTCAGTGCGACGCCGCCCAGCAGCGTGTGGATATCTCCATCTGCCAGGTGATTTACAATCGGACGAATCATATATGTCCCCAATAAATTGGCAAGCGCACTGACCGTAACCAAAACCGCTACAATCAAAAGCAAATACTTATGCCGTCCCAGATAAAACATCAGGGTGCGCAGCGTATAGCCAAGATTCTTGGGCTTTTTTCCGCTTAACTGACGAGCTGCCATTGTTTTACGCCTCCTTCATCTGGGATGCATAGATTTCCTGATAAATCGGATCGCTGGCCAACAGCGTATCATGCGTACCCACCGCATGCACCTTGCCGTCCTCCAAAATGACAATGCGGTCGGCGTGCATCACAGAAGTGATGCGCTGTGCAATAATGATTTTGGTCACGCTTTCCAGCTTTGCAAGCGCTGTACGGATCTTTGCCTCGGTTGCGGTATCCACGGCGCTGGTCGAATCATCAAAAATCAAAATCTTTGGTTTCTTCAGCAGTGCACGCGCAATGCAAAGGCGCTGTTTTTGTCCGCCTGAAACATTGGCGCCGCCCTGTCCCAGGTCCGTATCCAGCCCATCCGGCATCCGCTTGAGGAACTCATCTGCACAGGCTTTGCGGCATGCCTCCCACATCGCCGCATCATCGGCGTTGGCATCGCCCCAGCGCAGGTTCTCGCGCACGGTGCCGGAAAAAAGAACATTTTTCTGCAATACGATTCCCACAGCATCCCGAAGCGCCTTTAAGTCATACTCGCGCACATCGTGTCCGCCGACCTTTACCACGCCCTGCACCACATCATACAGGCGCGGAATCAGCTGTACCAGCGTCGTCTTTGCCGCACCCGTGCCGCCTAAAATTCCAATGGTCTGCCCCGCTTCAATATGCAGATTGACGTCGGACAACGCAAATTCCTTCGCGTCCGCACGATATTTAAACGATACATCTTCAAAGTCTACGCGTCCGTCACACACCTGCTGCAGCGCCTCCGGCGGGCTTGTCAGGGCAGGCTGTTCGTCGAGCACTTCGGCAACGCGATGCGCGCTGGCCAAAGAGCGCGTCAAAAGAAGGAATACGTTGGAAATCATCATGAAGGAATTCATAACCTGCAATACATAGCTTAAAAAGCCCGTCAATTCTCCGACTTCCAGCCTGCTTTGCAGGATCATATTCCCGCCAAACCACAGAATGAGTACAACCGACGTATACATCGTGAATTGAAACGCCGGCAGATTTAATACCGCGAAATGGAACGTACGCTGACTTGTCTGCATCAGCTGTGTATTGACATCCTGAAATTTCTCTTCCTCATACGCTCCGCGTACAAAGGCCTTGACCGCACGAATCGCTGTAAGAGATTCCTGCACAACATTGTTCAGTGCATCCATCGCCTTTTGCAGCCGTCCATACATCGGCGCCACCTTGCGCACCACACAAAACAGCGTAACCGCAAGTACCGGTGCACAGACAATGAAAATAAGCGCCAAACGTGCATTCATCCAGAACGAAAGCCCCAGTCCCATCACCAGCATCACTGGGCTGCGCACAAGTGGCCGCAGTCCGCCGTTTACGGCATTTTGCAGCACCGTCACATCCGTCGTCATGCGCGTAACAAGCGATCCTGTCTGGAAATGATCCAGATTACTGAAGGCATAGTCCTGTACCTTTTCATATTCTGCCTGTCGGATGCGCGCTGCCCATCCATAGGCAGCACGCGCCGCAAAACGCGCATACAAAAGTCCCGTAATCAGGGCAAGCACCGCACAGCCGCCCATCTGCAGGCCTTTGACCACGACATAATGCAGATCCTGATTTTTTACGCCGACATCGATTAAGTCCGCCATGAACACTGGAATGACAAGTTCAAAAACCGTCTCGATCAGTACCAGCAAAGCACCGATCATCATATCCCGTCGATAAGGTCCAAGATAGGAAAACAGCCGCTTCAGCTCTTTCATAACCGATCCTCCTTCTCTGCCCGCAAATTCTGATACGCCCTGCTCAAATAGTCTGCAAACATTTCCCGTTCCTGCTGCGAAAATCCCGCCAGCATCTTCGTCTCCATCTGCCGGCATCCCTGCTGCCACGCAGCATACGCCTGCCGGCCGGCGTATGCTGCGTGGCAGCA